>JBIKWV010000052.1:0-11589 GCA_044356135.1 Elainellaceae cyanobacterium | reverse complement strand
GCGGTGCTGAAATAAGCCTGACTTGTGTATTCATCTGCCGTTAAAGGTGCGACGGTGTATTCGTCAATGACTTCAACACGAGCCTTGCTCATGAACTTACCAAGACGGATATACTCAGGCAGTTCACGCTCCCCAAACACCAGAGTCTGAAAGCGATTACCCCGCTCAATCATGCGCAAACGTCCGGTTTGGGGATAGTTGCTGGGGCGAAAGGTTCCAGGTTTGTCTCCCTGCCTAACTTTCATGACATCTTCACGGGCCGTTGCAACACGATTGTTGGTCATGGCATACCAGTAGGCATCTGAAAGTGCATTAAATCGCTCGAAACGGAAGGTAGGATTACCAGTAGTTGACCATGCTGGAAGCACATAACACTCCTGATGCAGAGGTGTTAAATCTTCCACATAGCGAGGTCTACCAGTGTCTTGTCCTGTGAGACGATAGGGTGATCGCACCCAGCCAAAGGCGTAAGCCAGCGCATAATTGCCGATCGCTCCCTCAGTGTAGTAGGTGTCGGAGAGTTCCCTTGAGGCAAAAAACACAGGTTCTGCACACCACAATTCAATCAACTTCGCAGTTTTGAAAGGTTTCTCTGCACTGGGTTTGGCCTCATCTAGCAAATTCATCTGCTTAGGCATCATTAGCTCCCAGTCTCAACGGTTTCCTTCCTTTTCCCTTTGCCTTTCTTCTCGCCCACCTGGCGGAAAGGTTCGTAGGATGCGTCTAACCGTTTCAAAAATGCTTCTCGCTCTCCGTCTGACCAATGATGATCAACATCTGCAATGACCGTTTCCAACTCTTCGTTTGATAGCTGCAAGGAAATACCTCTACGATTTGTCCAGCTAGAAATAACCGTCTGAGTTGCCGTAATCAGTTCACCATTGTCAAGAGGATGTTCTAAAGGCTTGGTGTTTGCAATGAATTGGTCGTGGACTGCTTGTACCAGTTCCAGGGAACTTGGCAGCTCAGTGATCCCGCCAAACATTCCCAAAATCTGATTTTCCATACGTCCGACCCGACTGGAGACAGCCCCATAGCGACTGGTTAGAAGAACATTACCAATAATGTAACGAAACTCATCAGCCGTCACATCTTTAAGCGTCATTACATCAAGGAATTGAACACCTGGTTTGATGTACTCGCTAGTGTTCAGGGCGGTTGATGCGTTGCCCTTTTCATCGCGCATTGTGCCTGTTTCAAAGATGGCGTTGATGGTGCGATCGCTCAAAGTATCAGCTGCTGTCAGAATGCTGAACGCATCTTCGGTCCAAACCCGACTTTTCTGTGCACCTCCACCTCCAGCAGCAAATCCATAAAGAAAACAATCGACGCACATTTCGCAGGGGGCATTAGTATTTAGTGCGCAGGCCACCCCTTCTTTGTTGGGACGCAACAGACCCTGGGCGCGGAGGTGTTCTCGGCCAGTGCGCCGCTCTGGAGCTACCTGCTTACGCTTCGTCATGACGAGACGCTGAACCACCTGCTGCCTGTCGTTCTGCCCTGCTTGAACAAACTCCCGGCACATCGGTTCGCCCGTACCCTCAGTACGCAGGATCAATTCCGATAGCGAAGTTCTCATCACAACCAGCCCGATTGTGCGCCCCTTGGGAAAGTTTTCGTAAGTGGGAGCGAAGAAGGGATTCAATTTTTCAATCGACATGATAGTTCCTTAGTAATGAGTGATTGACAGATTTCGGTACAATTACCTGTTACGCAGCGGTTTCTTTTGTTGATTGTTCAGCGACTTCGGCTTTTGCTCTCTGCTCCCGACGTGCTTCTTCGAGGAAGAAAAGGTAGGCCGCTTCCAGATTCTTTTGATCGCTCAATAGCTTGTCAGGTCGCCCCTGATAAACTTCTTCATAAAGTTTCTGAACTACTGAATAGTAGGTCTTAACCTGTTCCAGCTTAGTCAACCCAACACCATGTTCCCTGATGCGATCCAGTCGGGTGTGATATTTCTGCACCAGGGCTGCGAACATGAATTCGAGATCCATGTAAGCTTTTTGTGAACGAGCTGCTGTAATGAATTCAGTGAAGGGTTCTGCAAGAGAAGTTCGCTTCTCCGCAGAACTTCCCCACAACTTGGCTTCAGCAGCAATTTGAGCGGCTTCTTTCAAATAGCGAGTTAGAGCAGATTGATCATTCGGCATGAGGCTCTCCAGTAATGTCATGAGGGGTTGTCGAATCCGGTTCCAGTTAAATGCTAAATTGGGTTCGTCTTGCTCCCGAAGAATCCAGCGAAATAGGACAAAGTAAAGACTAAATGGCTGGGCACAGGCTCTTGCCAAGTCATATAGGCAATCATCAACTTTAGATAGACTGACAATAGCGATCGCAAGGTCTGACAGACACCGTAGCCGCGTTAGGATTTCTTGCGTTTCAGAACGGTTATACAGCCCAACGGGAGCTTCTCCGACCTTTAGTAATGGCTGTAATGCTGAGGGAATTCCTTCGACACGACCAAAAACAGGGCTACTTACGTCCATCTGCAATCCTGCACTGAGAACAAATGGAAAGCCAAACTCAGGAGCCAACGAAAGCTCTAATGCCAGTCGTAATGATTTCAACAGTGCCAGTGATGCAGTTGTGTCTCCCCACATAATGGGAATTGTCACTGTAGAGTGAATAAAATCACGTCTCTTCGGAAAGGCAAACCCTACAACCTTATTTGCCTTGAAGAAGATCTCGTGATCTCGATACAGTTTCAACTCATCAACCGTAACAGGACCTCCATCGCCATTGGTGTCAGCGGTTGTTTGCAACCAGTCTCGCCAGATCCTAAGCAACTCAGGGCAGGAACCCTGCGGTAACGAGAAATGCAGGTAATAGGGTGGCTCTTTCTTGGCAGCAGGGAAAAAAGCGCCCACTGTCATTAATTGGTAAGCCAATGCAGCCATTGGTTCAGCCTGTCGAACCGGGTCGCTGCTCATCCCACCTGGCAATCGGTTTGAGAACATCTGCACCTTGGTTCCGATCGGCATCTTGTCGGAACTCAAGGAGCTTGTTTCATTAACCGTTGCCCCCAGAGAACAACGCTGACGAGGATTCGCGTCGATGTACGCTGTCAGATCATGACTCCCCATCTCGTTATTGACAAAAATACAACTCAGCGAGCGCCGAACTGCCATTATCATTTCTTCTGAGGCATCTGCATGAGTCGATGCTGTTTCGCCCTTACGCATCTCCAGCGATTCCTGTAATGCTGTGATGACTCCCTGCATTCCTTCAGGTGAAGCCTTGGCTGCAAAAAGCGATCGCCCATACAAAGCATCAAAAGGCTCCAGCGCCTGTCGTTGTTGCTCTGACAACCCTGCATGGGCTGAAATTTTGTCCCAAACCTGCTTTGTCGTTAAGGATGGCTCCACTTCCCGATAGCTCAGGTAAACTGCTTTCATGCCCTCGGAGATCGCGAAATCCTCTGGACTTGCAACAGGCATTAATCCAGTGTCCAGGGCAGCTTGTAATTCTGCTGGATCTACTTTCTGGTTTCCCCACTTATCAACATCGCCTTGAACTTTGTCTAGTTTGAAGCCTACTTTCTTTTTCTCCAATTGTGCCAGAACAACGTTTGTGAGTTCGTCGTGGTCGTGCTGCACGGCTTGGTTAGAAATTTTGATTCCATCTTTGGTTGCTCTCACAAGCTGTTCAATGTTGCCACCAAAAACCTGATCAATTTTTGACTGCCATGCCGCAGCGATTTCCCCCGTGAGGTCAAATCCAGGGTTTGTAGCTCCTTCCACTAGAAAGCCGTCTGGAAATACAGCTAGAACATTGTACCCATGTTGATGCAATACATCCTCACAAGCACTCAGTAACAAGGCCGTAATATAACCTTGATCATCTGTAATTCTGATGCGGTAAAGCTCGCAGGGGCGTCCCAATGCGTGAATTAACTCTGTCCGTATCTTCTGAATTAACTTTTCTTCTTTGAGTTCCAGATCAAACAAATCGGCTGCGCGTAAAATCGATGCCCATTGCTCAATCCGTGGGTCTTCTGGCAAAAATCGAGCACCATCGCTCACGTTATGGCCAGAGTGTCGCTCAATTAATTTTCGTGCCAGTTCCAGGTCAGCATCAGTTTGAACCAGATCGCCAACTCCTGCCTGGTTCAGTTGATCTCTCAAAAAGTTCGGATCTCTGGCAAGTGTCTTGACATTTCTATTGTTTGCGCCTTGCAGCTTATTCAAGTCATGTACAGCTGTCGCTGCCAATAAAACAGGACGCTGCGCTTCGGGCACACCTGCTAAACGGCTCACAGTCAAACTAAACTGACAGGCTGAATCCAGGTGCTCTGCCAGGGTTCGGCTTTCACGTACTCCACGCTGTTGATGCTGGCCATGAAGTGCGTATAGGTTCGGGCGAATGTTCTGGAAGTATCGTTCTTCGAGCGTTTGGGGAGCACGATTCAGCAATGACATTAGTGCAAAGCTCCTTATAAAGGCAGTCAATCAAGGTCGTTGAAGTGGGTAATGTCTCCATCGTCTGCTTCAACCGCTTGGCAACTCAGGTCACGGATTGTCTGTCGCAACCGAGAGATTTCACGTGTGGCTAGCCACCCCAATCTTCTATCACCAGACTTTCGACCCGATTGAACTCACGGGTGTTATGAGTAACAAGCGTCAGGTCGTAAGCCAAGGCGATCGCTGCGATCTGCATATCATATGCACCAATTGGCGTCCCTGATTCTTCCAAATTGGCCCGGATTTGCGCATAAAACAGTGTTGCAGCGTCATCAAACGGCAGGGAAACAAACTGATTCAGAAAAGCCTGTTGCCGTTGCAGTGCCTGAGTTGGATTACTGCTTTTCATTGCGCCGTAGAACAACTCTGCTTTCACTACCGAACAAACTGCTACATCGATTGGTGAAAGGTTCTGTAGTCGTTGCCGAATGGTTTCAACCCTACCCCGCAAATAATTGATGCAAGTATTGGTATCCAGCAGATAAATCATTCTAGCGGCTCCCGTTCCGGCAAAGCACCCTGAGGAAACCGCTCCAAATCTGGAATACTCCCAAATGTCTCCTCAAAGAACCCCGGTCGCCAAGCCTGATAATTCGTCTCAGCAACTCGAACTAACCGTGATTCAACGATCACAATCACCTCGATTTCTGTATCCTGCACCCCAACTGGAATTTGCAGTTTTAATATGCCATCCGAACCGACGTGCGATCGCAATTTAATGGTGTGCATCGCTAACCTCTACTCAGCATTTCTTTCCTTCAGCATAGCCAGACCTTACGGTTTTATCACCTGCGTTGAACTATAAAATAGTGTCCGTAATCCCTTGTTGTCATCTATATTGGCACCGACAATAGAAATTGACAAGGCAGATTACGGATAAAGTACACGGACACTTTTCATGACTCGGAAGGGACAATCAATTACGCTCTCTATCAACGACCAGGACAAAGCCCAGCTCGAAACGATCGCCCTCGAACACGGCATGACCTGGGGCGACGAGCCGAACATATCCCGGTTGGTCAAAGCGATCGCCCAGCGCAAGCTACTAATTGGGCGTAACAACGACTGGTCAAGCGATCGCCTGCAATCCCTGAGGCAGGCTGTCAATTTACTTATAGATACAGGAAAATTAGACGAAGCCCGGACTGTTATACGGCTTTTATTAGAGCGGAGTGAACTGCCCATCCCCATGCGCAGCGAACTGGAGCAACGGTTACAGCAGTCGATCGTGCCCTGGCGGCAGCAGATCGAACAGTATATCCGGCAGCACCAGCCCTTCCAGCTCAGCTACCAGGATGCAGCCCAGCAGCTTCTAACCTTTACCGTCCGGTTTGCGCGGATTGTTCCTCGTGAAAAGCGGGAATACCTGGAGTGCTGGTGCGAAGAGGTGGTAGAAAACGCTGATATTCCCGAATTGCAGCACAACTGGACCTTTCGACTCGATCGCATCTCCGAAGCGGCCTTTGTCCCGGCAGCGGGGAAATGGCGATCGCACCTGGATACCGTCTCTGTGGAACTGCATCTGAGCGGGGGGCTGGCGTTCAACTACCAGCCCAGGCCGGAGGATCAGAGCAACGAATGGTTGGGCGATCGCCCCCACACGCGACGAGTCGTGCGCAACGTAGGCAGCACTTTCTGGTTGTTTCGAGAGATTCTGCCCTATGGGGAAGATTGCTTGATTGTGTCACCGCAGGGGGTGCGCGATCGGTTGGTGGAGAAGCTGCGGAAGATGGTGGAGGCGTATCAAAACGCTGAATAAAAAGTGCAACACTGGAATCATGCACACCGCTCTAGAGCCAATTGTTGCCTGGTTCAAAACTCAGGGATGGCAGCCGCTACCGTTTCAGCAGGAGACCTGGGAGGCATTCCTCACAGGCAAAAGCGGCATGATCCAGGTGCCCACCGGGTCGGGGAAGACCTACGCGGCGGTAATGGGGGCGATCGCCCAGATGCTCGAAGCTCCAACAAAAGGACTGCAACTGCTGTATATCACGCCGCTCAGAGCGCTGTCGCGCGATATTGAGGCATCGATTCGGCGTCCAATTGAGGAGATGGGGTGGAATCTGCGGGTGGAATCGCGCACGGGAGACACCAGCGCGTCGCGTAAGACGAAGCAACTGAAGGACATGCCGGAGATTCTGATCACCACACCGGAATCGCTGGCGCTGATGCTCTCCTATCCCGACAGCAGCAAATTGTTTCAGTCGCTGAGACTGGTGGTGCTGGATGAATGGCATGAACTGCTCAGCTCCAAGCGGGGAACGCAGGTGGAACTGTGTCTATCGCACCTGCGGCGATTGAAGCCAGAGTTGCAGACCTGGGCGGTGTCGGCAACGTTGGGGAATCCCCAGGAGGCGGCGCAGGTGGCCGTGGGAGTGGGAGTGGCCCCGGTGATCGTGCGATCGAACCTGGAGCGCAAGACCGTGATCCAGAGCATTCTGCCGGAATCGGTGGATAGTTTTCCGTGGGCGGGTCACCTGGGGCTGCGGATGTTTGAGGAACTGGTGGCGGCGCTGGATATTGAGAAGTCCACGCTGATTTTTACCAATACCCGTGCCCAGTCGGAGAAATGGTTTCAGGCGTTGAACTTTGCGGTGCCGGAGTATACGGATAGAATTGCGCTGCACCACGGGTCAATCGACGTGCAGACACGGGAGGCGATCGAAGCTGGCCTGAAGAACGGCAGTATTAAGTGGGTGGTGTGTACGTCGTCGCTGGATTTGGGGGTTGATTTTCAGCCGGTAGAACGGGTGGTACAGATTGGCAGTGCCAAAAATCTGGCAAGACTGTTGCAGCGGGCGGGGCGATCGGCCCACGTCCCCGAAGGCACCTCGGAGGTCTTCTTTCTGCCCACCAATGCGCTGGAGTTGCTGGAAATTTCGGCGTTTCGGGATGCCCTGAAGCAGGGAGATATCGAAGTGCGTCGTCCGCTTCAGAAACCCTACGATGTGTTGATCCAGCATCTGATTACGCTGGCCTGCGGAGATGGATTGCAGCCAGTAGAGACGCTGACAGATATTCGCAAAACGGTATCCTATGCCGAACTGACGGACGAGGAGTTTGGCTGGATGCTGGAGTTCATTGAGAAGGGAGGCAAGAGCCTGGGGGCGTATCCGCGCTATCGCAAGGTGGTGCTGGAGGAGGGCGTGTATCGGGTGAAGGATGCCCAGATTCTGCGGATGCACCGCATGGGGATTGGCACCATTACCTCGAATCAGGCAATCCAGCTCCAGTACATGAAGGGCAAAAAGATTGGCACGGTCGAGGAGAACTTTGTCTCGAAGCTACAAAAAGGCGATGTGTTCTTTTTTGCAGGCCGACAGCTAGAGTTTTTTCAGGTCAAAGATATGGTGGCGTATGTGCGAAACACCACACAAAAGTCAACGGTGACGCCAACCTGGGGCGGCGGTAATTTGACGATCTCGGATACGCTGAGTATTCACCTGAGACAGGAGATTGCGATCGCCCCAACGACCACTGACAAAAACCCCGAACTCACCTGCCTGCAACCCATTCTCAAAACCCAGTCTCGCCTCTCGCACCTCCCTTCCTGTGACGAACTCCTGATCGAGTGCTGCAAAACCCGCGAAGGGCAGCACCTCTACGTCTTTCCCTTTGAAGGGCGATTTGTCCATGAGGGCTTAGGCTTCCTCTGGAGCTATCGTTTTGCCCGTCAGCAGGCGGCCACCTTCACCGTCTCAGTCAACGACTACGGATTTGAACTTCTCGCCCCCAAAGACTACCCCTTCCAGGATCTCTTCTCCCCTGATTTCTTCAGCCTCGAAGGACTGTACGACGACATCAAAGCCAGCCTCAACCTGTCGGAGTTAACCGGACGCAAGTTTCGCGGCATTGCCCAAATTGCGGGCCTGGTGTTCAAAGGCTATCCCTCCGCCAAGAAAACCACAGGCCAGCTCCAGGTCAGCTCCTCGTTAATCTACGATGTCTTCACCAAATACGAACCCGATAATCTCCTGCTGAAACAGGCCGAACGCGAAGTCCTCGACGACCAGTTAGAGGTCCATCGATTGGAAAAGACGTGCGATCGCCTGCGTCCACTGAAGCGGGTCTGGCAGCAAACCAAACGACCCTCACCGTTTGCCTTTCCTTTATTTGTTGAACGGCTGAGTTCACGCCTCTCGAACGAAAGTTTGCTGGAGCGAGTGGAGCGGTTGAAGCAGCAGTGGGAGGGGAAGTGAGGTGGATGGGTGGATGGGTGGATGGGTGGATGGGTGAATGGGTGGATGGGTGAGCGATTCGCCGAACCGTGAATGGGTGTCAGCGATCGCGTAGGGGCGCAGCATTCGGCAGATAGATTGGGGCTAAGCGCAAAACGGTCAGGCCGAATGCTACGCCCTCAACGATTTGTCGCAGTCGAGACGCACGCTACACCCTAAAGAATTCGTTGCAGCCAGGACGCACGCTACGTTCTGAGGGATAGGTTTCTGACCGCACATGGTGCTACCGAATCGGGCTGGGAGTGGGAGTCGGTTGAGGGGAGGGGAGCCGGACGGCACCGTTGAGTTTCAGGGTATAGGTATAATCTGCGGTTGCACCGGGGGCAAGACGAATCACCAGAATCAGGGGGGTGGCGGTGCGGAAGGTGGTGCGTTTGACCGATCGCGCGGGCATGCCGGGGGTGGCGTAGGCATCGCCAGACATGATTTCGCCTCCATCACGGTTTTGCAGGCTGTAGGAGGCTACGACGCCGTTGCCGTTGGTGGTTCCTGCGTCGGCATCAAGGGTGAGCGACAGTTCACCCGGCCCAGCCGTCAGACTGTAATAGAAGGTCTGCGTCTGGAGATGAAGACCTGTCCCGGTCAGGGTGTCACTGGTGACGGGAGTCGGCGCATCGCGGTTGGTGGATTGGGCAACCACGCTGGTGGCGGTAACGCCTAACACTAGAAGCGCGCTGGCGAGCCGGACAAAGTGTCGGGTGCCCTGACGCCAGGGATGGGGTGAGGTGAGTAATTTAGAATTCATGCCGGGTTCTTCAATGAAATGGATTTAGATTAGCCCAATTTTTTCGGCTAGAGGGGATTGTGTCAGAAATGTTAGGATTGATGAAATGTATGAAGTTGATATTTTCCAAACGAAACTTCGACTGCTGCCCGAAAAAGCAGTCTACGTTGAAGCCTTGAATAGCCTCCTGGTATCTGATGTTCACCTGGGAAAATCCGAGACCTTCCAGGCGGCTGGTATCCCGATCGCCAATACGGTTAATCAACAAACTTTAGAACGGCTGCGATCGCTTCTCAAGCATCTCCAGCCAGCGCAACTGTTCATTCTTGGCGATCTGTTTCACTCAAAATATGCGCTGGTCGATGAGGTATTGGACGCCTGGAAGACTTTCCTTTCAGATATCAACAGCACCGTTACACTGATCGTGGGCAATCACGATCGCGCCCTCGTTCAACAATTACAGCATCTACCACTGAATATCCATACTGATACGCTACAAATTGGGAATCTCCTTTTGAGTCATGAACCTGAGTCCCAATCCCAAATGCTCAACATCTGTGGCCACATTCACCCCTGTGTCCGAATCCGAACAAAGCTTGATGATTTGCGGCTTCCTTGCTTCTATCTCAACCAGACCCAAAATGTGTTGACGCTGCCGTCCTTCGGTGAGTTTACCGGGGGCTATGAGATGCCGCTGAAACGGGGGGCGATCGCCTACGCAATCGTCGAGAACCAGATTGTGGTGTTTGGCGATCGCCCAATTCGCCAGTAGGTCTCTCAGACAATGCGCGAATGGGTAGGTGTTGGGATGGGCGATCGTTTTTGGGGGCGCGAAAGTCTTGCTGCACAAGGCTTTACTCTGACTGAAACTCAAATCTGATTCGCGCAATGCTTCCACCCGCCACAGCCAGGGGCTTTCACTTTACATGCTTGATGCAAAATTGCTGACACTCTCTATCTAAAATGCTACAATCGGGGCAATTCGCGCAAATGAACCTTGAAAAGCAAATATCGCAAGGGTTACAGGCTCCCGCCGTCACAAACGACATGAATCCCTTTCAGGGATTGAAACGTTGCCCCCAGATTTACATTGTTGATGTTGCCTCTGTCACAAACGACATGAATCCCTTTCAGGGATTGAAACTTTGCAGGTGGGCGATTATCTTTATATTCCTCACGTCACAAACGACATGAATCCCTTTCAGGGATTGAAACAGGACTGGTGTCCAGATTGGTGACCCACTCCAGCGGTCACAAACGACATGAATCCCTTTCAGGGATTGAAACGCGGTACGCCGAAATGCCATTTGGCAAAATCATGCTGTCGTCACAAACGACATGAATCCCTTTCAGGGATTGAAACTGGGCAGGGGTGACGATTGAGAACCAGCGGGTAGGTCACAAACGACATGAATCCCTTTCAGGGATTGAAACATGGCGATCGTAGCGATCGTCTGGCTTGAGTTTATGTACCGTCACAAACGACATGAATCCCTTTCAGGGATTGAAACGTTTCAATCGGCGCAAACCTTTGGTTCTACATCACGTCACAAACGACATGAATCCCTTTCAGGGATTGAAACGTTGGAAACGCAGTCGTTACCTCCAAGTCCTGCCACGTCACAAACGACATGAATCCCTTTCAGGGATTGAAACTGGATGCTGCTTACCAATCCAGCGACAAATTGATTGTCACAAACGACATGAATCCCTTTCAGGGATTGAAACGAAATTGCCCCGCAGTTCATCCGCATTGACAGGATGTCACAAACGACATGAATCCCTTTCAGGGATTGAAACGGATCGCCGTAAATCTCGCCCCAATACACTGTCCGTCACAAACGACATGAATCCCTTTCAGGGATTGAAACCTGGAGGTGCAACAGGAACGGGAATAGGGCTGTTGTCACAAACGACATGAATCCCTTTCAGGGATTGAAACGCAGCCATCCCCAACGATGCGAACCACCCAAGGGCGTCACAAACGACATGAATCCCTTTCAGGGATTGAAACTTTGCATCGGCAACGCAGAAGGCTACAAAGTTGAGTCGTCACAAACGACATGAATCCCTTTCAGGGATTGAAACGCCTACCGCCCTAATGTCTTGCGGTGACTGCCCTCGTCACAAACGACATGAATCCCTTTCAGGGATTGAAACGCCTTCT
>JBIKWV010000051.1:0-11597 GCA_044356135.1 Elainellaceae cyanobacterium | reverse complement strand
CCTCTCTCAAAAAAAATTCGGTTTTATTTAATTCGCGATCCTTAGTAGATAAACGGCTCTACACCTTCACAAATTGTTTAGAAGTATGGAGTATGAGGGCAGTGCTCCCATTCAGAGGGTTCACCCCTGAACCCAGTTCAAATCCTGCGACAGTTGTAGTACCTGGCGGTTTAAGTTTGGCTGGTTTGAAATAAGGGGTGAAGCCTCTCCATTTCAAACCACAGGCTTATTTCCACCATAGAGTAGTAGATATTGAGATCGCAAAGTCAGAACAGATGAGCAAGATTAATCTTCCACTCAGCTTTGAATCCATGGACTGCCTCTAGCTCCCCCCGTTCGCATCAAGCTTAACACCTGCCAAGTTTTCGTGCTCCGACTTTATCTTTCCCCATTTCCGTTTCTGTAAAAGTAGCCCAATGCTAGAATTTGATCCTTTCTATCCAGTTGTCTCTGTGCAATGGCTACAGGCTAACCTTGGGAATCCAGGTGTGATGATCGCTGACTGTCGCTTTTCTCTTGCGGATCCACAGCTTGGACAACAACAGTATGAAACAGGCCATATACCGGGCGCGTATTACTTCGACCTGAATCAGGATTTGTCGAGTCCATGCCAGCAGCACGGCGGTCGTCATCCGCTACCGGACATTGAGCATTTGGCCATGCGGTTGGGACAGACAGGTGTTCAAACCACCGATCCCAGAACACTGGTCGTTGCTTACGACGATTCCCGCTTCGGTTTTGCTGCTCGTTTCTGGTGGCTCCTGCGGTATCTGGGTCACGAGAGAGTCGTGCTCCTGAATGGTGGGTTTGGCGCATGGAAAACCGCGGGATATCCCGTCGAAACAGATATCCCTGCTGTGCAGGCTACCCACTTTGTGCCCCATGTCCAGCCGCAAATGGTGGTGGATATTGAAACGGTGCGAGCGCGGAAGAAGCATCCGGGGGTGATTCTGATTGACTCGCGCGAGGGCGATCGCTACCGGGGAGAGCGGGAACCCATTGATCCGATTGCAGGGCATATTCCAGGGGCAGTGAACTATCCCTGGCAGGAGGTGACCGAAGCGGATGGAACACTGCGTCCTGTGAACGAACAGCAACGGCGATGGGAGACAATTAACGCTCCCAATACAACAACGCAGGAAGCGTATCCGGCGGACGGACTTATCGTTTACTGCGGTTCGGGGGTGACAGCCTGTGTCAATCTTCTTTCTCTGGAAGTCGCGGGTATTCGGAACGCAAAGCTTTATGTTGGTAGCTGGAGTGACTGGTGTTCGTACTTACCTCAAAGCCAGGGTTCCGGAACAAAATGAAAGTCCCAGTTTTAGGCTGGCGCGGCTAAGCCGCGCCAGCCTAAAACTGGGACTTTCATGAACCCGCAAAACCCTTACAGTTCTTTGTGTTTCGGTGCCCTACAGTTTGAGCCGCGATGTAATAGCATGTGAAGTTTTGACTATTTTCCCGATAACGCCGTGAAACGCTCTTTTAGAGAGCGTTTCACGGCGAACTTGATTTTTGCGCCGATTTTTTCAAAAGTCCAGGGAAGTAAGTGGGCGTGGAAAAATCGAAACCCCAAAAGCTGTCCCGCCCTTCGACTTCGCTCAGGGCGGGACAGCTTTTGGGGTTTCAAACTTAATCGCACCCACCTCGCTTATAGCGCTTCGCGCTTGGATAAGGTGCAAATTTTTGTAAGAGAACCGCGCGGAGCGCGGTTCTCTTACAAAAATTTGCACCTCACTAGAGCAAGAAACGCAATAGCATAGTTCACCTGTTTCAGAATCTACCTAAAGTAGGTGAGTGAAAAAGATTGCTGCGTTAGAATATCAGTAATTAACTCGCAGGTCTAAGATAAATCTATTATTATTAACCTTCGGGTAGCAATAATTTTTCAGACTGGGCATCCCGGCAAGACTGAGCTATCTGATTTTTAAAGGGAGTCTAGCTGCCTTTATCGCCCCCTCTATAGGGCAATGCCTCACCTTCCTATATTTGTCACTAGGTCTATACTTTTATGTCTTCAATGAACCGTCTTTCCATTTTTGTTGACGGCAATAACATGTTCTATGCCCAGCAAAAGAATGGCTGGTTTTTTGATCCAAGACGCGTCTTAGAATACTTCACAAAAGAGCCAGACGTGGAACTGGTGAATGCATTCTGGTATACCGGATTGAAAGATCTACAGGATCAGCGGGGGTTTCGGGATGCGTTAATCAGTCTAGGGTACACCGTTCGCACCAAAATTTTGAAGGAATATTACGACGATACCTCCGGACGCTATTCACAGAAAGCAAACCTGGACATTGAAATCGTTGTTGATATGTTCAACACCGTCGATCAGTACGATCGCGTCGTTCTATTCAGCGGTGATGGGGATTTTGAGCGGGCAATCGAGCTCCTGCGCGGCAAGAATACCCACATCACGGTGGTCTCCACTGAGGGCATGATTGCCAGAGAACTGCGGAATGCGACCGATCGCTACATTGACTTAAACGACATTCGCCCTCAGATCGAGAAATTTGACTCCTGATTCCTGGCTCCAGAACCGTTGTGTTCTCTACCATTACTCGACGGCTTAACGCTATAGAATGGCAATATTGTCCCAGTCTGAGTCAGACTGAAGGAATTTGTCTGTCTGCCTTCTCCCCATTCCACTGAACCATCCCACCGAAAGCTGAGCCACTGTCATGACTACGCCTTCCACTCCCGATCGCATTCTGATTTTCGACACCACTTTGCGGGACGGCGAACAGTCTCCCGGTGCAACACTGAACGTGGACGAGAAACTCACGATCGCCAAACAACTGGCGCGGCTGGGCGTGGATGTGATCGAGGCAGGCTTTCCCTTTGCCAGTCCCGGTGATGCTGAGGCAGTGCGCCGCATTGCGGAACAGGTGGGGACTCCCGGTGGACCAACGATTTGCGGTCTTGCCCGTGCGACTGAGCAAGACATTAAAGCGGCTGCGGAATCCCTGAAACCAGCGGCAAAACCTCGGATTCACACTTTTATCGCAGCTTCCGACATTCATCTGGAGTATAAGCTGAAGAAAACCCGCGCCGAGGTGCTGGCGATCGTCCCTGAAATGGTCGGCCTTGCGAAGTCTTTCGTGCAGGATGTTGAGTTTTCCCCTGAGGATGCAGGACGGTCAGATCCCGAATTTCTTTATGAAATGCTAACGCTGGCGATCGATGCGGGAGCCACAACGGTCAACATTCCCGATACTGTCGGCTACCTGACGCCCTCGGAGTTTGGCGGTCTGATCAAAGGTATTAAAGAAAACGTGCCAAATATCGATCGCGCCATTATCTCAGTTCACGGGCACAACGACCTGGGGATGGCGGTCGCCAACTTCCTGGAGGCGGTGAAAAACGGGGCACGCCAGTTGGAATGCACCATTAATGGCATTGGTGAGCGAGCCGGGAACGCTGCGCTGGAAGAGTTAGTGATGGCTCTTTACGTGCGTCGCCAGTATTTCAATCCCTTTCTGGGACGCCCAGCGGAATCTGAGGAGCCGTTGACGAATATTGATACCCGTCAGATCTATAAAACCTCGCGTCTGGTTTCTAACCTGACAGGAATGCTGGTGCAGCCAAACAAGGCGATCGTTGGAGCTAACGCCTTCGCCCATGAGTCAGGGATTCACCAGGATGGAGTGTTGAAGCACAAGCGCACCTACGAGATTATGGATGCGCAGTCGATTGGGCTGACTGACAACCAGATTGTGTTGGGTAAGCACTCTGGGCGAAATGCGTTCCGCACCCGTTTGCGGGAGTTGGGTTTTGAGCTGTCGGAGCAGGAGCTGAATAAGGCGTTTCTGCGGTTTAAGGAACTGGGCGACAAAAAGAAAGAGGTGACCGATCGGGATCTGGAGGCGATCGTCAATGATGAAATCCAGCAGGCTCCGGAGCTGTTCCGTCTGGAGCACGTCCAGGTGTCCTGTGGGGATCACGCTCGCCCGACAGCCACAGTGATTCTGCGGAATCCCGAAGGCGAGGAATTGATGGATGCGGCGATCGGCACAGGCCCGGTAGACGCCGTGTATAAGGCAATTAATCGTGTGGTGAATATTCCTAACCAGCTGATCGAGTTCTCGGTGCAATCAGTCACCGAGGGGATTGACGCTATGGGCGAGGTAACCATCCGTCTACGCCATGAGGAACGCTTGTTCTCTGGCCATGCTGCCAACACCGATATTGTCGTGGCGTCGGCTCAGGCTTACATGCACGCCCTGAATCGCCTGTATGCGGCCCTGCAAACCGGGAAGTCCCTGCATCCGCAGCATGATACGATCGCACAGCCCGTCAGTGCAGCGAATTAACGCTGAGGTTGTTCATGGTCAGTGAGTCGAGCGCAGGAATGGCCCCATCTCCAGTGAGTCGTGCACCAGAGCGGCAATCGCGCCTCTGGTTCAACGTGGGACTTTATCTGCTGCTGGGGATGATTGCGATCGCCATGCTGCTGCCGCTGCTGTGGTTAGTCAGCACTGCATTCAAGTCTCCTACTGAGAACATTTTTCAGTTTCCGCCCCGGTTTATTCCCGAAGCGCCAACCGTTCAGAACTTCGTTGAGGTCTGGAATACGAACCCGTTTGGTCGTTATCTGTTCAACAGTACGCTGGTGGCGCTGTTGACAGTGGCGCTCAATCTGCTGTTCTGCTCTCTGGCGGCTTACCCACTAGCGCGATTGGATTTTCGAGGACGGGAGGCGATTTTTGCGCTGGTGGTGTCCACGATTTTGATCCCGTTCCAGATTGTCATGATTCCGCTGTACGTGCTGACGGTGCAGTTGGGGTTGCGGAACAGCTATCTGGGGCTGATTTTTCCGGCGATCGCTTCTGCTTTTGGCATCTTCCTGCTGCGGCAGGCGTTCCAGGGAGTCCCCAAAGAACTGGAGGAAGCTGCCCGGATGGATGGATGCTCGGAGTTGGGTATTTGGTGGCATGTGATGATTCCCGCTGTGCGTCCGGCGCTGGTGACGCTGGCGATCTTTGTGTTTATCGGCTCCTGGAGTGATTTTCTGTGGCCGCTAATTATCCTGGATCAGCCAGATTACTACACGCTGCCGCTGGGGGTGGCCAAGCTGGCGGGGGCGTTCTCGCTGGACTGGCGATTGATTGCGGCGGGGTCGGTGATTTCGATTGCCCCGATTCTCCTGTTCTTTATCGTGATGCAGCGCTACATTGTGCCGACGGAGACGGGTAGCGGTGTGAAGGGTTAGGGCAGCATGGCACGGTCTACTCCTGATCGGGTGCGTTACCAGAGGGGGTATTTTATTGACCCGACGGGAGTTCGGTTGCCCAGCGTTAGTACGATTTTGAATGCAACGAAGCCACCGGAGGCGAGAGAACGGCTGGCGAAATGGCGCGATCGACTTGGCGCTGAAGAGGCGACTCGTGTGGCGACAACTGCCAGTCGGCGCGGTTCAATGACGCATAAGCAAATCAAGAGATTTCTGGCAGGGGAGAAACCAGAGTGCCCTGAGCCTGCCCGTCCTTATTGGAACAGCATTGCCCCGGTGCTGGCGGAAATTCAGGAGGTGAAACTTCTGGAGCAGCCAGTGTTTCACTATGAGATGGGGTATGCCGGGAAGGTAGACTGTGTGGCCAGCTACCAGGATGTACCTTGCGTCTGCGATTGGAAGACGGCGGATGCGCCGAAGGGTTCGGTGGAGCGGCTATATGATGCACCGTTGCAGTTGGCAGCGTATTGTGGGGCGGTGAACCACTTTTGCGGGGGGCAGGGGATTGCGGTCAGGCAGGCAATGGTGGTGGTGGCAGTGGCAGATCAGCCTGCGGAGGTGTTCTGGTTTGAGCCGGAGCGGATGCTGGAGTATTGGAAGGAGTGGGAGTTGAGGGTGGAGGCGTTTTATCGGAGGTTTGGATAACGATAAGTTTTGGCTGCGAGCCAGGCTTCTTGGGGGCGGCAGTTTTTGGCTGCGAGCCAGACTTTTGGGGGACGGCTTGCCCCCCAAACCCCCCGCTTGGGGACGACCGCGTCCCCAAACCCCTCCGACTAGATTGCTCGTGGGAGGGCGACAGTCCACAGCGCGTTACCCACGATCGCTAGATGGCTGAGCCGTGAGTGGGAGATAATTTTGCTTCAACAAGACTTCTTCTCAATTGCTCTGGTTGAAACTTTTGTACTGTCAACAGAAATTAGTGATGAAATCTCTATAAATCTAAGCGTTGCACACCTCTCAAAAACATCGATATTGGGTTCGGCTCCCCCAGAATTGGGGGCTGGGGGGCGGAAAGTGCGATCGCACCCAAAAAACAGGTGCTCAGAGAATCTCCGAACACCCGCTTCTATCAGATAAATTGGCTCAGGCTCGATCGCCCCTCTAAAGCGAAGGAGCTTTCAGCGCCTGCAGGTCGATCGACTGTTGTGCAACAGTGGAGGCTTCGCTGTAGGAGTCTTGCAGTAGAGCTGTAATCTCCTGGGTCTTGGCATCGTAGACCTGGGTGATCAGTTTGGGGTAGAAGCCGATGCCGATAATGGGAACCAGCAGGGAGGCGATAATGAAGACCTCGCGGGGTTCGGCGTCGATCAGGACTTCGTGTTCGACCAGGTCTTTGTTTTCGGGGCCGTAGAAGATCTCGCGGAGCATCGCCAGAAGATAGATGGGCGTGAGGATGACGCCAACGGCGGCCAGGATAATCACGATGGTTTTGAAAGTTGGGTCGTAGGCGTCGCTGCTCGCAAAGCCGACGAAGACCATCAGTTCCGCGATGAAGCCGCTCATGCCGGGGAGGGCGAGGGAGGCCAGGGAACAGGCGGTGAACATGGCGAAGATTTTGGGCATCTTCTTACCGACGCCGCCCATTTCCTCCAGGATCAGGGTGTGGGTGCGATCATAGGTGGCCCCCACCAGGAAGAATAGACTGGCTCCGATCAGACCGTGGGAGACCATTTGCAGCATGGCACCGCTGAGGCCCAGGTCGGTGAAGGAGCAAATACCGATGAGCACGAAGCCCATGTGGGAGATGGAGGAATAGGCGATCTTCCGCTTCAGATTGCGCTGGGCGAAGGAGGTCAGAGCCGCGTAGATAATATTCACCACACCCAGGATGATCAGGATCGGGGCGAATCGAACGTGGGCGTCGGGCAGCATTTCCACGTTCATGCGGATCAGGGCGTATCCACCCATCTTCAGCAGGATACCTGCCAGCAACATGTGGACAGGAGCGGTTGCTTCACCGTGGGCGTCGGGTAGCCAGGTGTGCAGCGGGAAGATGGGAAGTTTGACGGCGTAGGCGACCAGGAAGGCGGCGTAAACCCACAGTTGGAAGTTGAGGGCGTAGTCTTTGGACATGAGCGATCGCATGTCAAAGGTCACCGTGTCGCCGTAGAAGGCCATTGCCAGAGATGCTACCAGGATGAACAGGGAGCCACCTGCCGTGTACAGAATGAACTTGGTGGCGGCGTACTGGCGTTTCTTACCCCCCCAAATGGCCAACAGCAGGTACACAGGAATCAACTCCAGTTCCCAGGCCAGGAAGAACAGCAGCAGATCCTGAACGGCGAATACGGCAATCTGTCCGCCGTACATAGCCAGCATCAGGAAGTAGAACAGCTTTGGCTTCAGGGTGACGGGCCAGGAGGCCAGGATAGCCAATGTCGTAATAAAGCTGGTGAGCAGGATCAGCGGCATCGAAATGCCATCTGCCCCAACCGACCAGTTCAAATCGAGGGAAGCAACCCAGGTGTAGCGTTCGACCATCTGCAGGCCGGAGCTAGACGGGTCGTAGTTCGTGTAGAAAGCGTAGACGGTGAGCGCGAAGTCGATAAGACCGATGATCAGCGCAAACCACTTCACCGTTTTACCGTCCTTATCGGGAAGGAAGGGAATCACCAGCGATGCGGCGATCGGGAACAGGATGATGGTTGTCAGCCAGGGAAAGTCTGCGATGTTCATTTAAGACTTATTAGAGCGGTTTGTAAACGAGTACAGATGGGGCGACTACAGGCTAATGGACTACAGGCTAATCAGTATGGTCAGTAGCGCAAGCCAGCAGAGAAAATTAGCAGTTTCTTTTGGAGGGATATACCTGACTGTAATCACTCTTCAAGTGTTTACTCCAGGAATCTTAATTCGATTTAATCTTTGCTTCTAACTTCTTAAGATGGATTTTCAAGACCTTAAAACTTCTTGGAAATTCAAGGCAAAAACAAAGGAGGGTGGGCACTGCCCACCCTCCTTTGTTCAGCTTCAGGTGATTCCTGAGACCAGCACCAGTCCCAGTACCGCACCGAAGATAATCAGCGCATAGAACTGTGCTCGTCCGTTCTCCAGATATTTCAGACCCTCACCCGTAACCAGGGTAACGAAACCCGCCAGGTTGACCAGACCATCGACAATTCGGATATCCACTTCCAGAACTTGCTTGGCCAGTCGGCGACTACCCTGAACAAATACGACGTTGTAGATGTCGTCGATGTACCACTTGTTCAGCGAAAGTTCGTAGAGTGGGCGAATCTTGTTGGCAATAGCCGCCGGGTCAATCTTGCGACCCAGGTACATCAGCGAAGCTAGCGTAATCCCAATCAGGGCAATCCCCACTGAGCTACCGCCCATCACCAGAAACTCTGTCCAGTCAAATTCAGCCGGGATACCAGCCGCAGCGGCTTCGTGAACTAATTCCTCACCGGGCTTATGGATGAACTCCTCGAAGTAGTTGGCGAAGGGAGTCCCCGCCAGACCAACCAATACTGAAGGAACCGCCAGCACCACCAGGGGCAACGCCATCGTCAGGGGAGACTCATGCGGCTCATGGCTATGGTGATCGCCCTCAGGAGCCTCGTGGTCATGTGCCTCTTGAGGCATTTCTGCTGTCAGCTCTTTGGGGTTCATCGCACCGGGGCCAAACGCCAGACCCAGACGTTGAAGTTGCTCATTCTTGAGCTGGTCTTTGATGGCGTTGTTGTTCCCCCGGAAGCTACCCTCAAAAGTGCTGAAGTACATGCGGAACATATAGAAGGCGGTGATCCCGGCGGTCAGCCAGCCGACCAGCCACAGGGCAGGATTGGCAGCGAAGGTGGCTCCCAGAATCTCATCCTTCGACCAGAACCCGGCAAAGGGAGGAATCCCGGAGATTGCCAGCGTCCCAATCAGAAAGGTGATAGCGGTGATCGGCATGTACTTGCGTAGACCGCCCATCAACCGCATATCCTGCGCTAACACGGGGTCGTGACCCACCACGCCTTCCATCCCGTGAATCACGGAACCAGAGCCGAGAAACAGCATGGCCTTGAAGTAAGCATGGGTCATCAGGTGGAACAGACCCGCACTGTATGCGCCAACACCCATCCCCATGACCATATAGCCCAACTGAGACATGGTGGAGTAGGCCAGACCTTTCTTGATGTCGTTTTGTGTGATCGCGATACTGGCTCCCAGGAAAGCAGTGAAAGCTCCCGTGTAGGCGATGACGTTCATCGCAGTTGGGATATCTTCAAACACGGGGAACATGCGGGCAATTAGAAACACCCCAGCAGCCACCATCGTTGCAGCGTGGATCAGGGCGGAGATGGGCGTAGGACCTTCCATGGCGTCAGGCAACCACACATGCAGCGGGAACTGAGCGGACTTCGCAACAGGACCCAGAAAAACCAGAATTGCGAAGAATGCTGCCAGTGCGCCGCTCAGGGCACCGGAGGAAACGAGTTCTTGCAGGCGATCGCCAATCACATCAAACTCGAAGCTCCCGGTCGCCCAGTACAGCGCCAGAATCCCCAGCAGCAGCCCAAAGTCGCCCACACGGTTGGTGACAAATGCTTTCTGGCAGGCATCGGCAGCGGCCTTGCGGTCGTACCAGAAGCCAATCAGCAGGTAAGAACACATCCCCACCAGTTCCCAAAAGACATAGATCTGCACCAGGTTGGGGCTGATCACCAGGCCCAACATAGAGGAACTGAACAAGCTGAGGTAGGCGTAGAACCGGACGTAGCTGGGGTCGTGAGCCATGTAGCCATCGGTGTAGATCATCACCAGAAATGCAACGGTAGTGACGATCACCAGCATCAGCGCCGTTAGATGGTCGATGACATACCCCATCGTCAGGTGAAAATCGCCCGCCGATGCCCATTCAAAATATCGGGTGTAGGGAGCGTGTCCCTGAAACTGGCTCCAGAACAAGGCAAAAGACAGCACCATCGCTGTGCCCGTGAGAGACACAATAAACGCAGAGCTGAGCTTTCGCAGGCGGTTTGTGGACTTGTTATAAGCAATAAGCCCAAGGCCGAGCACCATTGCCCCCGCCAGAGGTAGTAACGGAATCAGCCATGCATACTGGTAAAGGGCTTCCATGACTCACACTTTAAAATTCTTTACGCGGACAGACAAAACCGATTACATTGTGGCACAGAGTTGGCTATGTCGTTTTGTAGGATGGGTTGCTGTTTAAGCTTGATTACAGGATCTCGGAGACATCCTTATTCCAAATTCCAGGTGTGTGATCGCCAGCCTCGATTTTCAACTGCGCAGAGGGATACTGGTTGAAGATTTACAAATCGATACGGGGATCAGCGGCTTACCCTCATAATGGTAGAGGGCGGGCAAGATGATAGAGGGCAGGCAAGCAAAGCTTGAGCTTCCTATTCCACGAGGCATACAGGGGTGCCGATTTTCCCTTCTAGAGTGCCCATAAACCTGGCGATTGGCCACGTTCTATCATGTTGCCCAAGTCTATAGGAAATCTTCTGAAATTTTGTTCAGAAAGCACTGGGTGAAATGGCAGGAGTGAGGTTAGAGTATTCAAAAAATAGGGATTGAGCCGTCGCTAAAGTCAGTTCCCCGCTACGTCACCCACCTCAAGCGAGTCACCGTCCACATGAACCACCTTCTCCGTAATCGCCTCCGCAACGTCATGTTGTTTGGGGGTACGCTTGCCGCAGCCGCCGCCGCTTCGATACTAGCCCCAGCGCTGAGTCCTGCTGTTCATGCTTCCCTCCAGGACAGCCCGAAGGAAATCGTCGATCAGGTCTGGCAGATTGTCAATCGAGAGTACGTCGATGGTCGCTTCAATAATGTTGACTGGCAGGCCGTCCGCCGCGAGTTGCTGGGTCGCAACTACTCCTCCCGGCAGGAAGCCTACACTGCACTGCGGCAGGCACTCCAGCGATTGAATGACCCCTACACCCGGTTCATGGATCCCAAGCAGTTTGAGGCACTGACCAGTCAGACCTCTGGGGAGTTGTCGGGGATCGGGATTCGGCTGCAAGCGAAAGAAGGAACCGGAGAAATTTCAGTCGTTGAGCCAATCCCCAACTCTCCCGCCTCCGCAGCAGGCATTCAGGCGGGCGATCGCCTCTTATCTATAGATGGTCGCTCCACCCAGGGCATGAGTCTGGAGGACGCTTCTAACCGCATTCGAGGCCAGGTGGGAACCCGAATTGTCCTGCGATTGAACCGCGAAGGTCGCGGAGAATTTGACCTGACGCTGACTCGCGCTCGCATCACCGTTCCCAATGTCTTCTCCTCCCTGAAGCGCGAAGGCGGCAATCAGGTGGGTTATATTCGTCTGACTGAGTTCAGTGCCCATGCCGCCGAGCAGATGCGGGATGCCATCCAGAGCCTGACCCGTCAGGGTGCAGAGGGCTTCGTC
>JBIKWV010000799.1:0-3300 GCA_044356135.1 Elainellaceae cyanobacterium | reverse complement strand
GCTTTTGGCAGACTCGACTTTTCTCACTGTCTACTGCAACCACCGATATGGTGAAAATACCAAAACCTTTACTGGACTGCTGGTGCAGCCTGTTGTGCTACGCCGCCTGAATGGGTAAAGTCCAGCTTAGAGGATGTTTGAAAAGGTAATGCCTGTTGCGTTGAACACTGGGAGATCCCCCCTAGCCCCTCTTAAAAAGGGGGGAAACTGGCTTCAAAGTCCCCCTTTTTAAGGGGGATTTAAGGGATTGTGTCATGGGGTGTCGCTGAATTTTTTAGATCACCGGATCAAGTGTGGAAATTCACTGGTGGGCGTGCTGGATCTGGATTGTCTGAAGCAGGGCATTCCCGATGAGGCATATAAGCCAGTGGGCAAGGATGATAAGCAGCTTGCGTCGCAGTTCAAGAAACGCAATAAGCAGGAGAAAAAGGAGCTGGAGCAGGGCCAATTGTCGCTGATTTTCGACCTGCTGGAACAGGATCGGGTGCGGTATGCCCAGTCGTCCCGAGACATTGGACAGATTCGAGATAATGACCCGCCGACGGTGCGTGAGAAGGAGGAGAAGTATCGCCGCAGCCGACATCTGGTGTCGTGGCTGCGAGATTATTCGGCCTGTAATCTGTGGACGGCTGCGTTCTTTATGCCAGTTACAGAGCAGAATTTGGCTCTGTTACCCACTTCATCCGCTTTAGAGAATTTGCTACAGGTAAATTGGACAACGCAGAAGATTGTGGATGCCGCAAATCAGCTAGCGGAAAAGAAGCGATTCTTCCATTGGGCGCTGGAGTTTCCTGATGTGTTTGAGCAGGATGGGTTTGATTGTGTGTTGGGGAATCCACCCTGGGAGCGCATCAAATTACAGGAAAAGGAGTTTTTTGCCTCTCGTAGCGCTGAGATTGCCAATGCTGCGAACAAGGCAGAGTGGGAAAAACTGATCAAAGAACTCCCCAAAAGGAACCCTGAACTCGGACAAGCCTTTGATGAAGCGAAACAGGATGCCGAAGCACAGAGCAAGTTTATCCGAGTGTCGAGTCGGTTTCCGTTGACTGCTATCGGGGATGTCAATACCTATGCTGTTTTTGCCGAAACTGTGAGGCATCTTGTCGCTCCCGGTGGGATGGCAGGAGTCATTGTCCCGACTGGTATTGCAACGGATGACACTTGCAAGCGGTTCTTTGGAGACATCTCACAAAAGCAAAATCTTGCAAGTCTGTATGATTTTGAAAATCGTGAGAAGTTGTTCTCAGCGGTAGACAGCCGAATGAAGTTCTCGCTGCTGTCTCTTTCTGGACAACCGATCGCCCAGGCCAACTTTGCCTTTTTCCTGACCCAGCCGAAACAGACGGACGATCGCTCCCGTCAATTTCAGCTTTCCTCACGAGATATCGCCCTGCTGAACCCCAATACCCTGACCTGTCCGGTTTTTAGAACCAGTACAGACGCCGAACTGACCAAAAAAATCTATCAGCGGGTTCCTGTTCCAGAGAACGAAGCAACGGGTACAAATCCTTGGAGCATCTCGTTTATGAGAATGTTCGATATGGCAAACGATAGCGGATTGTTCTTCAATAATGCGGCAGAGGATTTGCTGCCCCTCTATGAAGCGAAAATGCTGCACCAGTTTGACCATCGCTGGGCAACCTATACAAGTGATGGAGGCTCTCCACGACTTGGTGTGAAAACCCCTCATAGCGATGCCTGAAACCCTTGATTTTGTGTGGGCGCACGCAGTGCGCCCACACAAAATTGCGGAGAGCCGTGATGGAAGCACTCGTGACTTGAAAGATATAGAGAAGCAAGATCCCCATCTTCAGGTGCAGCCTCGCTATTGGGTTGAGCAGCAGGAGGTGAGCGATCGGTTAAGCCATAAGTGGAACAAGAAGTGGTTAATCGCTTTTAGAGATATTACCAACTCGACTAATGAGCGTACTGCAATCTTTAGCTTGTTGCCTAAAGCAGGTGTTGGGCATACCAACAGTCCGGACAGATTTGAGCAGGGTTAATCAGCCAGGGAGCCGTATCCAAGCATCGTCTGGTAGTTTGGATGCAATTTAATCGAAGTCGAGTCCAACTCAAACAGGTCGATAAATAAAGTGAATAGATGCTCATTGAAAGCCCGTCGCTTCAGTGAAGCAATCGAAAACGACAGCACGTCGGGCGGGGATTGGTCAGGTAACGTCTGCTCCTGGCGCAAGGCTGCCTTGGCCAAATTGAGTGCCGTCAGACTGGCATTGACATGGGTGGCGAGGGCATCACTGTGACGGGACTGACAATCGACCAAGCCTGTGAACTGCCGTGCATCGCGGAAGAGAAACTCAATTTGGAAGCGGGCACGATAGAACTGCACAATCTCATCTGCACTGAGGCTGAGGTCAGTGGAAAACAACAGGGCATAGTGCGTTTTTGAGTCTTTTGAACGAACCAGGCAGACCAGCCGGACTTGACGTTTCAATGACACCGACCACACCACGGCACTCCACAACTGGTCACCCTCCTGGGTTGTTGTCTCTAACTGGAAGTGCTTAGGGTTGAGCGCACGCGGGTCAACCTTGCCGTCATAAGTCTTCTGCCGTCCCGGTCCGCCTCGACGAGGCCCTCGATAGAGATACTTCAGGTCGGCATCTTGACGGAGTTTCCCGACCGCGTGCCAGCCCAACTGCAAGACTCCGTCCACCCAGCGGCGTTTGCTGTAGAAACTGTCCGCCACCACATGTTTGACTCGTTGCGGCACATACATCTGACAGCACGCCAGATGCCCCAGATAGAAATCCACCCGATTGCCACACGCCCTGCCTGCCGCCGCCGCTGCTTGCGCGCGTTCGCTCAATCCCGCTTCGGTTTGCTGGGCCGATAGGGCATAGGCCGTCTGCTGTCGCACATCCACCACTGCCACCACTGACCACTCCAGTCCTCGCTCCACCTGCTGAGTTTTGCCGTTATAGAATCGGTCAAGATCCGGCGTGCAACGCCCACTCTTCTCATTGAACGTACAATCGACAACCAAAATCTGCGGACTATCGGGCGCGGTGGTTACCTCGATCAAGTGCTGATTCACCATCTCCAGCCCTATGCCTGAGTCAAAATGGCGGCGGTAGGTGCGCTCTGAAAGCTGGCTGTAGCGACTGAGGTTGGTGTAGTTGACTCGTCCACATACCACCAGCAAGCTGGACAGGAGAATCAGTAGGAACTTCCGTTGCGGTTTGTGAAATGACCCACTGTCTCCAGTGCGTCCGTTAGAATCGTATTCAAGCTATCCATTGCACAGTCTCGTTTTGTTGATATGACTGTACTTTAGGCGAT
>JBIKWV010000798.1:0-3303 GCA_044356135.1 Elainellaceae cyanobacterium | reverse complement strand
CCCCTCCAAAATCCAAAATCTAAAATCCAAAATCGAAGAGGCGATCGCCCTGCGCACCCTGCTGCTGCAAACCACCGACGAACTCACCAATCTGCTGCGCGGCCTCAACGGCGAATACATTCCCCCTGCCCCCGGCGGCGATCTGCTGCGCGATGGTCCCGGCGTTCTCCCCACGGGCCGCAACATCCACGCCCTCGACCCCTACCGAATGCCCTCCCCCGCCGCCAATGAACGCGGTCGGGAGATCGCCCGCAAAATCATCACCCAGCACCGCCAGGAGCACGGCACCTATCCCGAAACCGTCGCCGTTATGCTCTGGGGATTGGACGCCATTAAAACGAAAGGCGAGTCTCTGGGGATTCTCCTGGAGCTGGTGGGCGCGGCTCCCGTCAAGGAGGGCACCGGGCGGATTGTCCGCTATGAGCTACTGCCCCTTGAAGAAATCGGTCATCCCCGCATCGACGTGCTGGCCAACCTCTCCGGCATCTTCCGCGACAGCTTTGTCAATATCATTGAACTCCTCGACGACCTGTTTGCCCGCGCTGCTGCCGCCGATGAGCCGGAGGAGCAAAACTTTATTCGGAAACATGCGATCGCCCTCCAGAATCAGGGAATCCCCAACGCCACTGCTCGTCTGTTTTCTAACCCCGCTGGTGACTACGGCTCACTGGTGAACGATCGCGTCTCTGATAGCAACTGGGAGGACGGCAAAGAGCTGGGGCAGACCTGGGAGGGGCGCAATGCCTTCAGCTATGGGCGATCGGATAAGGGGCAGGCGCGACCGGAGGTGTTGCAGGGGCTGTTGAAGAGTTGCGATCGCATCGTGCAGCAAATCGACTCGGTGGAGTACGGCCTGACGGATATCCAGGAGTACTACGCCAATACGGGGGGCCTGAAGAAAGCCGCCGAACTCCAACGCGGCAAAAAGACTACGGCCTCGTTCGTGGAGAGCTTCTCAAAGGACACGACGCCCCGCAGTTTGGAAGAACTTCTGCGTCTGGAGTATCGCACCAAATTACTCAATCCCCGCTGGGCGGAAGCGATGGCCGACCAGGGTTCCGGCGGAGCCTACGAGATTTCTCAGCGGATGACGGCGCTCATCGGCTGGGGCGGCACTGCGGACTTTCAGGAGAGCTGGGTGTATGACCAGGCGGCGGAAACCTATGCGCTGGACCCGGAGATGGCGGCGAAGCTGCGGCAGGCGAACCCGGAGGCGTTCCGCAATGTTGTGGGGCGAATGCTGGAGGCGCACGGTCGCGGGTTCTGGCATCCGGATGAGGAGACGCTGGAGAAGCTGCGGCAGCTCTATGAGCTGACGGAGGAGGAGTTGGAGGGGGTGGTGTGAGGAGAACCCTCTAACCGCACTGTTGCTCCTCCAAAAATTCGCCTGCCAGGGCCAATCCTTCTCACTCGGAGGCTTTTCAAGTCGTACTCTGACCGTAGATCATCCTTCATCTCTAAATCTATTCCTCCTCGTATGCATTGCGTTCGATCCGTGTCACCTCTCTGGCACTGATAATCCGGATTAAATTATCTCTCTGGGATAAGAAACAATCAGCAACGGCCCGCGATTCGACTCCTGTTTTGATTCTTCATGGTCGATAAAAAAGCACTTCAAATTCTATTGAATACTTACTGGTCGAGCAAAGGCTGGAAAAGCCCTGTGCTCGCTCCAGATGATTTTGAGTACGCGAAGGCGCATGGGCTAATGTTTGATGATCGATATCTTGACCATGATGCAGTGGTTCAGTGGCTGTTACAAATGTTTGAACCAGTTAAACTACATGATGTCACAGCAGCGTTTCTGTCTAGCTTAAGCCCCCGTCGTCTGGAATTTCGCTCTGCATTGGGAAGCTATGCTGTTTCCAGGCACTTCCGGGAACATAAGGTTCTGGGATCAAAAGTATGCTCAATCTGCGGCCAATACGGTAACACCCGGAAGATAGATTTGAACGTACTATCCTTCGAGCGTTATAAGTGGGGAGGGGTAAGACACCCCCATCCTGAATATATTGCCCTGGATTTGGAGTGCTTTAGCGCCGCTGAAAAGGTTAAACCCAACTCCGATGACATCGATCTCTTTAGGCAGATTATTAAAACGATTAGAAGCTTGAAGAGTAACGAAAAAAGATGTTCCGAGATACTGAATCAATCATTGAGTCGAGTAGTCAAGTCAAATCAAGCCGAACGAAGAGTATTGATTGAGATATTGGGATATTGCGGAATCTTGAAATCACAAAGCTACCCCTCATTCTTTGAAGGATTTGTACACTATGACAATCGTCCACTTCCACCTGTGAATACAACTGATTGGACGTATCCTGTCTGCTGGTGGCGCGGGACTGATGGAATTAATGAGGAAGCACTTGAGTATTATTTCGGTGATTACATTCGGTGATATATTACGGCTGCTACCTAACACATCCTGCCAAATGGCTAATGACTGATTAAATCAATGTCCTGTATTATCCCTATAATGCCCGATCGCTCCATTCCCATCTTCAACTAGCCTTTACACCCGAGTGAATCGCACCCATCATTTCCTCGAAAGGTATGGATTGCAGATTAGAGAGAAGATTCACCGCTTTCGTCAGCAAATAAGGGGTATCCTCGAAGTCATCCTGGCTCGGCAGAACAACCTGAATCGGCTTACCCTGATCATCAGCGCCCTTCTCAAAAACTAGCAGCCGTGGATTAGGGTGATTAATTGCCAACCAGTGATGGTGTTGAAGATAGCTGACCACCTCCGCGACGCGAAGCCCCTGAACCTGAGGATAACTTGACGAAATTTCGGGAGTCATGGCCACTCTCCTGTCTTGACGTTATTTATTAAGGTTAGCAAGGATTCTGGAGTAAGGCGGTGCGATCGAGGAATTCGGATTCTGACAGATTGGCGGTTTTCGCTGAGTTCTCCACTGATGTATTGCCAGTAGCATGTTCCTCTCAGTTTGAGTTCTGACTCCTCACAGACCAGCCATTGCGCCGAATCAGGAGGTAGCGCTAACAGAATAAGGATGCAGGGTATTGCGGCTCTCATACTGCGCCTGAGAATTAAATCGTTGTAGGTCTTGGCCTCTAGATCGTAAGCAACGTAGGTAGCGTCAAGTTGCCATAGAGTTGAAGCTTTGAGTTGGAAGCTGAGGGAAAAGCCAGATTCGACCCGACGATTTTGACGTACAATGACTTCATCAAAGCTGCCATCTACACCATAGTCATATTCACGAATGGCCAGGTTGAGTCCAGCACGTCCAGCGATCGCACGAATATAAGCGCGACTCAAAGATTCAGCAATATGTTGCTCAG
>JBIKWV010000797.1:0-3306 GCA_044356135.1 Elainellaceae cyanobacterium | reverse complement strand
CGCTGACTCCGTCAGCGTTTCACGAAAAATCGGCACCAAAATAAAATATGCTGCGAAACGCTCTCTCAGAGAGTGTTTCGCAGCATGGCAGGAAAAATAGTCAAAATTCCAGTAGCTTGCAGCGCTTTGCAAGCGCGTGAGGTACAACGTTTTTGTTGAGAGCCTTGCGGAGCGAGGCTCTCAACAAAAACGTTGGTTCTATTTCATCTTTGGGCGATCGCGATCAGGGTTGGGGAACGATTCGCGCTGCCGTATACTGAACGTTTCAGGTCACATCTCCTGCATATGCGAGGGAAGGGGCTTCTTGCTTTTGCAACAGCACCCGATCCAGCACCTGTTCTGCCAGTTCGGCAAAGGCGGCACTGCCTCTGCGTCGGGGGCGTGGCAGGGTGATGGGGAGATCCATTGTGATCTGGCCTTGCTCGATCAGAACCACCCGATCTGCAAGGGCGATCGCCTCCTCTACGTCGTGGGTAATCAGCAGCGTTGTAAACTTCTCCTCCAACCATAAATTTTCGATCAACCGCTGCATTTCAATTCGCGTTAGAGCATCCAGCGCACCTAACGGTTCATCCAGCAGCAGCAGACGGGGTTGGCTCACCAGTGCCCGCGCCAGCGCAACTCTTTGCCGTTGACCACCAGAGAGGGCTGCTGGATACTGATGAATCTTTTCGCTGAGACCCACCTGCTCCAGCGCCCAGAGAGAGCGCTCCTTTGTATTCTGCTTTACACCCAGTCCGACATTCTCCAGCACCTTTTGCCACAACAGCAGGCGGGAATCCTGGAACATGATACGAGCCGTCTGGTTGAGTCCACGCAGTGGTTCACCATCCAGCAGAACGCTGCCATAGGTTGGGGCATCCAGTCCGGCAATTAATCTCAGCAACGTGCTTTTGCCGCAGCCACTCCGCCCCACGATCGCCACAAATTCACCCGGTGCCAGTTCTAAGTCGATACCCTGAAGTACTTGTACTGCATCAAAGGATTTATAGACTTCTGAAACCTGTAGGTGAGTCCCTCTCATAATTTCGCCTCGCTAGATGATACTAATCACTTCACTTGATACCCCGGATTCCACTTCAGGAGGTGCGACTCCAGCGCTCGTGTCGCAATATCCGCCAGTTTCCCCAGCAGGGCATACAGAATAATGGACAAAACCACCACATCGGTTTGCAGAAACTCACGAGCGTTCATCGCCATGTAGCCAATGCCGGAATTGGCGGCGATCGTCTCCGCTACGATGAGCGCAATCCACATCAGACCCAGTGAAAATCGCAGACCTACCAGAATTGAAGGCATAGCACCGGGGATAATAATTTTCCAGAACAGTTCACGGGTGCTGAGTCCATAGACTTTTCCCATCTCAATCAGTCCGGGGTCAATATTACGAATGCCGTAGAAGGTGTTGATATAGATGGGAAAGATGACGGTAAAAGAGACGAGAAAAAGCCTCGCCTCTTCGCCAATGCCGAACCAGAGAATCACCAGGGGAATCATTGCCAGACTGGGAATTGTCCGAATCATTTGTACCGAGGTGTCTAATAAATTCTCGGATAGTCGAGACACACCGTTGAGTAACCCCAGTCCAAATCCGATACTACCGCCAATCAATAGTCCCGTTACAGCGCGTTTGGCACTGATCAACAGGTTTCGCTGTAACTCCCCAGATAGGGTCAATGTGATCGCAGCCTTCACCACGTCCGTTGGGGCAGGCAGAATTCGATTGGAAATAAACCCCAGTTGAGACAGGAACTGCCACAGGAGGATGAGCAAGACTGGAACAGCCCAGGGAATGAGGTTTTGGGTGAGCGATCGCCACTGAATGGAGGGCGATCGCCGAACACGAAGCACACTTTGACTCATCTCAGGTTACCCATTGAAATACAAGAGAAAAGTGGATAGGGTGAGTGCGTCCGAGACTTGCCCGATCGACGTTTTTGACGCCCCTATCCACGAGACTGGTCAACTAATTGCCTTGCCAAACCACATCCTGAACACTGATTTGTTTAGGAATCAGTTTGAATTGAGTGAAGGTGTCAGCAATTTCCTGTTGTCTGGCTACGACTTCATCGGTCAACGGCAGAATGCCATATTCCCGCCGCTTCTCTGCGAGTTCCAGTGCTGCTTCTGGGATATTGAGTTGGGGTGACAGGAACTTCGCAACTTCCTGCGGATTGCCCTTTGCCCATTCACTTTGCTTTTTCAACTCTTCCAGCAGCTTTTTCAGAACTTCAGGGTGTTTGTCCACAAAGGTTTGAGCCGCACTGTAGTAGCCCCGATTGGGTGCAAGGTCTGTTGCATCGGTGAGAATTCGTGCCCCTGTTGCCTTCTCCGCAGCCGCCAGGAAGGGATCCCAGATCGCCCAGGCATCCACACTGCCGCCCTCAAAGGCTGCACGACCATCAGCAGCGGGTAAAAAGACATGTTGCACATCCTCGTACTTCAGCCCCGCCTTATCCAGCGCTTTCAACACAAGATAGTTGACGTTGGTTCCCTTGGCGTAGGCGAGCTTCTTACCCTTCAGATCTGCGACGGTTTTGATGGGGGAATCTTGCTTCACCAGAATTGCTTCTGCTTTCGGTCCCCAGGGGTCATAGGCAACATAGCGCAGCGGTGTGCCAGCGGCCTGAGCAAAGATGGGCGGCGTTTCACCCGTGTAGCCAAAGTCGATCGCACCCGCTGCCATCGCCTCCAGCATTGGGGGACCTGCGGGAAACTCGGTCCAGGTAACCGAAACACCAGAACTTGCCAGCGCTTTTTCCAGTTCACCTTTGGCTTTAATGGTGTTTAGAATGGTGGCTGCTTTCTGGAAACCAATTCGCAGTGTGATATTTTCGGTTGGGCTGCTGGCGGGGGATGCCACTGTATTGGTTGGTGCTGGCTCAGAGGAACAGGAGGCTACCAGGAAGCTGATGCCGATGCCAGCCGCAAATAATGTAGCAAAGATACGCTTCGAGCGTTGCTTGAAGAACTGCTGCACATTCCACAACAGTGAAGGCAGAAAAGAAAGGGGTTTTGGAGGTAGCTGAAGAGACATAGAGAGACTCAGGGCAAATTGAGTGTTTGGTTTTATTTACTACGGCAACTCGATCGATTTTAGGGATGTTTTTGACATTAGTTAGGAATATTGCACAGATGGAAGGCAATTGCAAGAGAATTCAGCACTTTTTTAGGAGTATCAACGTTGGATTGGGACAGCGATCGCCGCAGAGAACTCGGTCATGCTCCAGAAACTTAGTGCCTATCCGAAAACCGAAAACCCAAATTCTGGAGGGCGCGAAGCTGTATCAAAGCGCCCACCAGAAA
>JBIKWV010000795.1:0-3308 GCA_044356135.1 Elainellaceae cyanobacterium | reverse complement strand
ACCTGTACTGAACTAGACTGAGAACTGCTATAAGAGCCTATCCGAAAACCCAAATTCTGGAGCGCACGACGCTACAGCGTCGTGCGCTCCAGAATTTGGGTTTTCGGTTTTCGGATAGAGGGCTTGCCATCAAATAAAATCCCAGCAAAATTCCAGTGTTCGCTCCGCCGCACTAGGCGAACGCTGGGATTTTATTCAACAGCCGATCCCTGGGTTCTGAAAAGTGGCATGGCGCTTTGCACCATGCCACTTTTCAGGGTATTTTTTGCTTTCGCTGATATAAAAACTGGAGTTCTCAATTCCTTGAACAATTTGGTCGCATAGTTTACCGAACCTTTACTGAACCATTTTTAGGGCTATCTTCCAATGGGAATTCTGAGTGCAGAGCACTGCATCAGGATAGGAAAATATATGGGATTACGTTCTCAGGTCGTCTGGTTTCCAACGGTCGAGCGATCGCTCACGATCATGAACACGCCCCTGGCATCCAGCGATCGCCTGGAACACGTCAATTCACCCAACCAACTGTTCTGGCTGGATCGGGATCGGGACGGCGTGGAGCAAATCACTGAAATGTTATCGCTGCACCATCAATTAACCAGGCTGCATCTGGTATTTCAAGAAGGTGAGACTGAATTGAAGCTGGGTACGACCGTCTTGCAGCAGCAGAGCCTGGAAAGATACGGCTGGCAATTTCAGCAGTGGGGAGAAGCGCTGGCGACAGGATCCGCCATCGTTTTGCACGGTTTGAGTGAAACTTTTGAGGTGAATCACCCCGTCTTGCAGCAGTGGGGACTTTTGGTGGGGGCGGATGTGGTGCTGGCTCACAAAAATGCGAGTGGATCGACAGGTTCACCGCTGCGTCGCACCTCAAAGTGAAGGTGCGGTCCCGTTGAAAATCCGGTAGAGCCGACCGCTGCGATTACCTGTCCGCGTTGAACCGCTTGGCCCTCTGTCACATAAAGGGCGCTGGCATGGGCGTAGAGCGTCGAGATGCCGCCACCGTGATCCACAATCACGGTGTTGCCGTAACCGCCATACCACCCTGCGTAAAGGATGATGCCAGAGTCAGCCGCCCGGATGGGTGTACCCGTTGGCGCACCAAAATCAATTCCGGCATGGAAGCGGCGGTAGCCCAGAATCGGGTGAACCCGGTAGCCAAATCCACTGGTGAGCGGACCATCCGTGGGGAAGGTGAAAATTCCTGTACCCCGAAAGGCGCTGGTGGTTGCAATGGCTAACCGCTGCTGGATCAGCGCAGCAATGCTGTCGGAGTCGCGTTCTAACCGGGCCTGGGCTGCTTCAACGGCCTGCCGATCGCGTCTCAATCGCTGGATGGTTACTTTCTGAACCTGCGCCTGTGTTTCAAAGACGGCTTTCTGGGTCTGGAGCTGTTCCATCAGCAGGGCAATCGCCGTCTTCTGGCGGTCCACCTGACGACGACGGCGCTTCAGGTCATCGGCCTGCTGTCGCAGTTGGGCCAGCACCTGACGGTCGGCGGCATAAACACGTCTGAGTTGATACCGCCGATCGAGAAATTCATTCAAATTGCGACTTTGTAACAGAACGGCCCAACCTTTTCCCTGTTGCTGCCGCTGCAGAAACTGAAGTCGGGCGACCGTGGCTGAACGGCTCTGGTCGTAGATTTGCTCTGAACGGGCCAGATTTTTCCGCAGATCGCTCAGACGTTTGTTGGCCTGATCCAGCAGGGTCTCATTCTGGTCGATTTCCTCGGCTGCGGTATCAATGCTGTCCTGAATATTGTCCAACTGGTTTTGGACAGAATTCTCCTGCTGTTCCAGTCGATCGCGCTGGTTGTCCAGGTTCTGCCGCTGCTGGTTGATCTGCTGCTGGCGCTGGCGCAGAGTGTCGATGCTCTGGGCCGCAGTGGAGGAAGAATCCAGGAGCAACGGCGCGCTCCAGAGGGTCACGCAGAGGAGAGCGATCGCCAGACCTTTCAAAATTTGTCGGATTGATGGGGGCAAAATTAACGGAGTTCGGGGTGTTATGCAGCCAGCATTCCCTATTCCAGGGTGCTTTGTAGCAGGGACTATGACACCGCTGAGAACAGGGCGACGATCCCAAATACGATTAATACCAGCCCAGAGACTTTGTTGACCCACCGCAATGCTCGAGCGTTGAATTTTGTCCGTAGGAGGCTGACACCGCTGCTGAGGACAAGCCACCACAGAGCGGATCCGACAAACACACCCAGTACCAGGGCGATCGCCGCAACAGGGCTTCCGGCGGCGCTGGCTAACCCCAATCCTGCGAACACCGCCGCAAAAGAGGCAATGGTCAGCGGGTTAGTGAGCGTCAATACGACGGTAGAGAGGTATGCCCCCAACAGCCCCTGTTCTTCTGCGAGAGCGGCCTTTTCCGCTGGCCTGGAACGCCAATGGGTCACCCCCAGGTACACCAGGAATAGCCCGCCCACCAATTTGAACCAGAAAGCCTGATCAACCAGAATACCAGAAATCAGCGTCACACCCGAAGCGGCCAGTACGCCATATGTAGCGTCAGCCGTTGCTGCCCCCAATCCTGATAGCAGGCCAACGAGCCACCCCCGGGTCAGCGTTCGCTGAATACAGAGAATTCCAATGGGGCCAACGGGAGCGGCGATCGAAAATCCAAACACCAGTCCACGCAAAAATAACAGGCTATCCATCGTACTTATTCCTCAACCAATCGTTTGTCCAGCGGTAGCATGGGTGTTTCTTTGACCGTGGAGAGTACAATCGTGGTGCGCGTCCGCAGGACACCGGGTAAACCCTTCAAGTCTTCACTGACCAGGCGTTCCAACTCACGCGTATGGCGGCAGCGCACCTTGAGCCAGTAGTCATCTTCCCCGGCGACGTGGTGGCATTCCTGGATCTGCGGCAGCATCTGCACCATCTCTAGAAACTTTGCCCGGTGCTCTGGCCGATCGAGGGTGACCGCAACAAAGGCAGTCAGATGACAGCCGACTGCTTCTGGATTGATCAGAGCGGTGTAACCCAGAATCACCTGACGCTCTTCCAGGCGACGCACCCGGTCTGCCGCCGCTGGTGCAGACAGTTGCAGCAAGCCTGCCAGCTCGGCCCAGGAGATGCGCCCGTTTGTCATCAGCGCGAGCAAAACTTTATGATCTAGCTTGTTAATCTCCATAAATTTAATAATACTAAGTTTTTTTGTGTGAAAGCTTTGTTTGTAAAATGCCTCGGATAAACAATTAATTTTGACTCCAGAGTTTACTGAGTTTGTGACTCAATTGCGCCGATTTTATTTAAAAGCTGAAGCAGATCGGAAGAGCAAAAGTCTTAACTACA
>JBIKWV010000796.1:0-3308 GCA_044356135.1 Elainellaceae cyanobacterium | reverse complement strand
TGTGGCCCGGGGCCCCCCCCCCCCCCCCCTCTCTCAAAAACAATTACAGGTTAATTTGTTCACGATCCTTAGCCTGTAAGGGAGAGTTTGGGAGTCAAACCTTCGCTGCTTTCGGTGCAGGCTGCTGTTCAGCATGAGCTACTTTGCCATTCATCTTACCGTTGCTGTGACCATTGCTATTGCGGGGTTGAATCACGCCATAGCCACCATGATTACGTTCGTAGATCACATTGATCTCACCTGTCTCAGCATTGCGAAACATGTAGAAATCATGATCCACAAGTTCAAGTTGTTCCAGCGCTTCCTGTACCGTCATCGGTGGCATCGCAAAGTATTTAGTACGCACCACCTGGCTGGGCAATTCGGGTTGCCGATCCATTGACAGTTCCGTTGTCACAGGTTTCTCAACAACGACCTCCGCTGTTTTCACAGAAGTATGAGTTTGCCGTTTTTCTTTATATTTACGGAGCTGACGGCTGATCTTGTCTGCCACCATGTCGATGCTGGCGTAGAGATTTTCGCTGCTCTCCTCTGCCCTCACTACAGTACCATTAGCATAAATTGTCACTTCGGCGGTCTGTTTGGTGTTGATCCGGGGATTGCGGGCAACCGACAAATGCACGTCTACTTCGGTCGTCAGGTTCTGGAAATGGTTAACAGCCTTCTCAACTTTCTGACGTACATACTCACGAAGGGCGTCGGTGATCTCAATGTTTTTGCCCTGGATAACAAGCTTCATAAAGCTACTCCCACAAATCATTGGGTATACATTCACCCTAGCACCTTGTATTCTGGGCGACGGTCACATTAAAAATGTTTTGCATCCTGTGATAATTCTTGATTTGAACCGGGCTATCGGGGGGAAGGTATCCGTTAAACTACTGTTGAATTTTCCCGTTTTCTGATTCAATTTCCGAGGCAACTCCTTTAACGATTACGAATGTGTTAAGTTCTCAGAGGCTTTGCAAAACTTATCATTTGGGCCTGGTGGCCTATCGGCTGGGCTGGGAATGGCAGCGATCGCTCGTCCAGCATCGCAAAGACCACCCCGATGCTCCCGACATTCTGCTTCTGCTGGAACATCCCCCCGTCTATACACTGGGACAGGGGGCCAGTCTGGATTTTCTTAAGTTTGACCTGGCGCAGAGTCCTGCGGAGGTGCATCGGATTGAGCGAGGGGGGGAAGTCACCTACCACTGTCCCGGTCAACTGGTGGGCTACCCTATTCTGGATTTGAACCAGCACCAGAGGGATCTGCACTGGTACCTCCGTCAGTTAGAGGAGGTGTTGATCCGGACACTGGCAGCTTTTGATTTGCAAGGAGAAAGAATTGAGGGACTAACCGGGGTCTGGGTGGAGGGGGTGAAGGTGGGGGCGATCGGAATTAAGGTGAGCCGCTGGATCACGATGCACGGGTTTTCGCTAAACGTTTGTCCTGACCTCCGTGGCTTCAAGCAAATCGTGCCCTGCGGCATTGGCGATCGCCCCGTGGGTAGCCTGGAACAATGGCGATCGGGGATTACCGTTGAGGTGGTGCGGCCTCGACTGGCGGAGGCATTTGCTGCGGTGTTTGGGGTGGAGATTCAATGGTCAGACGCAAAAGCGCTGGAGAATGCGGTTGGTATTCAGGCTTTTTTCTGACTTCAGGAAAATTTTCGATTTCTTTACACAGATTTGCGATCTCCTGATAATCTATAAGAAAAGTTCTGCTTGTAGCCGTAGACACCCAGGGATTTCATGACAACGGTATTTTCTGATGCAGATGGTGATTTGTCCCTGGTGGAACGTCAGGATTACCATGCTCAGTCAATGACTTCCCCGTTATCCGAAGGGGGAGTTGCCCGCAAGTCCAGCGAGTGGCCTGGGGTTTCGCAGTCATCTGATATATCTGAAATCGGCACCAGTCCCGCTGGAAATCGCCTGCCCGATGGGGATGCAGCTAATTTTGGAGTGATGCCGTTAATCGGGGGTGACATCTACAGCGGTGCGGCCCCCCTGATGCCGCTTCGTACCCGTGATCTGGCGGTACTGGAGGATTTGTTTCAGCAGGAGAAGATTGATGAGGTGGAAGCGGAAATTCTCCGTATTCTGTTTTTTCTTCACCCAGAACCCTGCTGGGAGGATGACCCGCTGGATTTTCTGAAGGAATACCTGTAGGGTGCATCTCAGTTTTTCGAGTGGCGCGGGCAAAGCCGCGCCACTCGAAAAATTGAGTCTGAAAATTTGCAAAAGCGGGATGCTCCCTATCTGTAAGGGTGCGGTATTCGGCTTACATATTCTGTCCTTTGTCATGACATACAGCGCTTTGCAAGCGCACGAGGTACAAAGCTTTTGTTAAGAGACTCGCTGAGCACGGCTCTCAACAAAAGTTTTGGTTCTATCTCAGCGCAAAGCGCTGTATCTGCCGAATGCCGCGCCCCTACCTCGATACTCGCTTATTCGACAGATCGTTTGGCGGCCAACTCTGCGGGGGTCATTGCCTCGTAGGGTGCAAACGGCTGATGGATCCAGGGATCGTTGGGGAAGTAGTGGACATAATAGTCAGGCTTAATGACGGAGCAGTGCTTGTACCAGAGAACGGCGGTACGCATTTCATCGATGTAGAAGCCATACCTGCGATCGAGCCACACCAGCGTGCGGTTCAGTGTCTGGCCAGAATCCACCAGGTCATCGACCACCAGTACGCGGTTGCCGAGATTGGTGGTTGTTTTGGCCAGGTCATCTGAGAAAGTGATGGCACCGCGCATCCGATTGCCCTCGCCGCCATAGGAGGCAGTGGAAAGGATAGCCAATGGCAGGTCAAACAGGCGGGCCAGAGTGTCTCCAATCCGCAGTCCTCCTTTAGCCAAACAGACGATCTGATTGAATTCCCAGGTTGATTCGTAGATCTGGACGGCGAGCTGCTCAATGGTGTCGTGGTAGTCATCCCAGGAAACGTAGAAATCTGGCATGTTCTTCTTAATTGGAACGCGAGAGGTATTCTATGACGACAGACCCCTGCAAAACGCTGAAACTGCAAAATCTGTAACGATTCACGTCAGGGAAGACTGAATCTAAGGATCACGAATAAATTAACCTGGAATATTTTTTGGTAGAAGCGCAGCTAAGCCATGCTTCTGCCAAAAAATATTCGATTTTATTTAATCCAAGATCTTAAATACTGTGAGTTTTGACTATTTTTCCTACCATGCCGCGAAATGCCCTCGCAGAGGGCGTTTCGCGGCATATTTAATTCTAGCGCCGATTTTATCCAAAACGCTGACTGCGTCAGCGTTTTGGAGAAAATCGGCGCAATTTAGTCAAAAGTC
>JBIKWV010000794.1:0-3309 GCA_044356135.1 Elainellaceae cyanobacterium | reverse complement strand
GCGGCCCTGGCCGGAGCGGCTGCGGCGATCGCCCTGTTTGCCTGGGTGCGCCTGATGATTCGCATTGACCGCGCCGACCGGATGTTCTAGACTTTGCCATCAAGGGTTCGTCTGTCTGAAGGTCTTAACCATACTGCAAACACTGCCTTGCCCGATGCCCTCAATTCCTCTATGAAATGTCTGTTCACGGGTTTGACCGATCCGGGGTTGGTTCGTTCAGTCAACCAGGATGCCTATTACATCGACCCGTCCGGGCGCTTCTTCATCGTGGCAGACGGCATGGGCGGACACGCGGGAGGCCAGGAGGCCAGCAGTATTGCCACGCAGTCAATCCAGGCGTATCTGGAGGAGCACTGGAACTCTGAAGTAGACTCGAAAACCCTCCTGGAGAAGGCGCTGTTGCAGGCCAACCAGGCCATTATTCAGGACCAGTCGCGGCATCCTGAACGGTCAGATATGGGCACAACGGTGGTGGTGGTCATGTTCCGCCAGTCCCTGTCCTGGTGTGCCCACATCGGGGATTCGCGCCTTTATCGTTTGCGCGGAGCCAGACTGGAACAGATCACCGAAGACCACACCTGGGTTTCCCGCGCCATGAAGGCCGGAGACCTCACCTCCGACCAGGCCAGAGTTCACCCCTGGCGACACATTCTCTCTAAGTGCCTGGGTCGTGAAGATCTGCGTCAGGTGGATGTCCAGAAGTTTGAGGTGCAACCGAACGATCGCCTCCTCCTCTGTAGCGATGGCCTCACCGAAGAACTCCCCGACCACCTGATCACGTTCCACCTCAAGTCGATCCGCGCCGGAGAGAAAGCCGCCGCCGCCCTGGTGAATGCCGCCAAAGATAAGGGCGGACGGGACAACATCACGGTCGTAATCGTGACAGTGGACGGTCAAAACCGCATCGACGACATGACCACCGAAGCCCAGTAGGGGCGCGGCATTCGGCCAACCATCCCTCGCGCCATCCACCATCCCCCGCCCGAATGCCACGCCCGGTTCGGATTCCCGTGGGCGATCGCCATTCCAACCCCCAAATGCCACGCCCGGTTCGGATTCCCGTGGGCGATCGCTGTTCACATTCATTTCCCGTGGGTTGGGGCGTGGCATTCGGCAGAGATATTTTGGAGAGTAGCCAGTATTTTTAGCCGAATGCCGCGCCCCTACGGGTTTCCATGCAATTATTTCCCATGCCCCTCACAAAAATCCCAACTCCTGGATAAACAGGTTAAGCTGGAGGCGCAATCCATAAGAAATTTATATCTTTTTGGGGGGTGAAGTATGCAGCAGACGATCGACGTTTTGCACAACTCGAAGGAAACCACTACCCAGGGCGGCGTGCAGGTGATCGACTGTCGGGGGTTTGATGAGCCGAGGATGCACTTATTTCTGGCTCCTGGCCCCAACCCCTACCGCGAGACAGAGGAGTTTTTGTTTGACTGCGAGATGCGGGCGGATGAGATGCCCCGCTTTGTCCGAAGGGCGCTACTGGAGTTTCAGGTGCATTCCAATTCGGAGGGGATTTTGCTGCTGCGGGGACTGCCCATCGACCCCGGTCTCTACTATGTGCCAACCCCACCGGATGCGCAGCGATCGCCCGAAAAGACCACCTACGTCAGTGAGCGCTGCCTTGCAATGGTGGGCAGCCGCCTGGGGCATCTGGTGTCGTACATCCAGGAGAAGAACGGCGATCTGTTTCAGAACCTGGCTCCGGTGAAGGCGAACGAAAGCATTCAGGTGTCGAGCGGTTCCAGAACCCGCCTCCAGTTTCACCGGGAAACGGTGTTTCACCCCTATCCGCCAGAGTTTCTCCTATTGTTCTGCCTGCGCCCAGATCACGATCGCGCTGCGGAGACGACCTACGCCAGCATTAAACACGCCCTCCCCCTCCTGTCGGAGCAGCATCGGGAACTATTGTTCCAGCCGCTCTACCATACGGGAATCGACTATTCCTTTGGCAGTCCAGAGGCTGAGTCGGAGGAACGGCGCGTTCTTCCCGTGCTCTATGGCCCCCACTGTGACCCCTATCTGAACTATGACGAAGACCTGATGGAGGCGCTCACGCCAGAGGCAAACGAAGCGCTGGAGGCGTTGAAGGCGGCGATCGCTTCCGTCTACAAGGGCATCAAGCTGGACACGGGCGACCTGCTCTGCATCGACAACCGCCGCACGGTGCATGGCCGCAGTTCGTTTACCCCCCGCTATGATGGGCGCGATCGATGGTTGCAGCGATCGTTTGTGGTACGCGATCTGGGTCTATCGGCGGTGGATCGGTTGCCGGGGGAACGGATTATTCGCACGAAGTTTTGAGGATCCTTAGACCTCGGAGGTCTTGAAGACCTCCGAAGTCTTGCCGATGGGCTACTGCAAGACCTTGACCAGCGTGATCATCGGCTGCTCAGCATTGGGCTGCTGAATCACCTTTGACCAGTCGTTGGCTTCGGCAAATTTCAGGGTGTGCTGGATGTGCTTGAGGCGTTGGAGGGCAATGGGATGCCCGAAGGCAAGGAGGTGGATGGTGCGCTCCTGCATCGACAGATCTTCAAATTGATTGGGCATCGTGGTTTCTCCCGATTTTTGGGTTTGTAAGAAACCCAAAAACCAAAGCCGCCCCGTTCATTCGCAGCAGAACAGAGCGGCTTATGTCGTAAACTCGACAAAGCCCTGCACTGCTCACATCAGTGATGGGGTTAGCCTTCTGGAGATGTGTCCAGCATCTTCAGGAGGTGCTTCGGTTTTTGGTATTGGGACACATTAGAGCATTTTTCCTCGGTTGACAAGCGTACTACCAGAAGAATTTAATAGTTAAAGGTTGCTTCGAAACGATGACTATTTACCTTTACTAACTGGCCATGACTAAACGTAATTACATAACTGAAATACTTCAAAAGAAGCAACGTAATGGTATTGCACCTAATTCTCATCGATGGGAACTAGTTTCAGAACGAATTAATGACATAGCTGCGATTCCTGATGTAATACGCTTTTTCATGGGACCAGAAGATTTGCCAGGTTTAGAAAACCTAGAAGGCTATTCAAGAGTAATGTCTATATATGACAAAGTTCGTCACTCATTCAGTATCAACTCGGAAGTAGCCCGTTATATTCCTATTGGCCTTGTTGCTTGTATGGAGGGATATTTTCGAAAAGTTTATACTGATTTGATAGATCACGGCTCTCCATATAAAGATAATGCTTCTAAATTCACTGACATTAGATTTAGTATTGAAATGGCAATATCGCTTGAAAGGCACTCTTTATCAATTGGGGATTTCATAGCTCACCTGCTAACAACCAATAATCTAGCAG
>JBIKWV010000793.1:0-3310 GCA_044356135.1 Elainellaceae cyanobacterium | reverse complement strand
GACGTTTGTGAAGTTGTGGGCGGGTGTTTGATATGGCTGAGATGTTCCAGGTGAAAACGGTTGCGGATGTCGTGCGGCAGGGATTAAAAGAGCCTACCTGGTGGGCAGCGATCGCCTCAGTTGGGCTACACGGTCTGATCTGGATCGTGGTTCCCCTGCTACCGTCTCCCGCTCAAGAAACCGAGGCCAACATCCAGCGCCCTGTGAATCTGGTGGAACTGACGCCGGAAGAACAGGCCCGCGTTCCCGAATTTGAACTGCCCAACACCGGTCTGCCGCCCCTGGTTCCGGCTCCCTCCAACTCCAGCGATCCTTTCAGCAGTCCCAACTTTAGTCTCACCCCGCTTCCGGGGCAGTCTTCGCTGCCTGTTCCAGGTGCGCCTTTCTTCGAGCAGACGCTGCCGCCTCCCCCACCCAATACGCCCTTTCCCAATTTCCCTGTCTTCCCGAATTTCCCCATCTTTGGCGGCACACCTCCCGCACCCCCTGCTTCCCCGGCACCGATTGCCCGTCGGCCTGTAACCCCTCCTCCTCCGGCTCCCGCGCGGCCATCGCCGTCTCCCGAAGTAGCTTCCCCTGAGTTGAATAAACCGGAGGCGAAACCCGATGCCAGTTCCCCTGAAGCGTCTGAGACAGGAGAATCGGCAACGCCCACCCCTGTCGCTTCGGCTTCCCCTGATCCGTTGTCTACTGCCACGCCCACCCCTGCTGCCACGCCCGCTCCCCGCTCTGCAACCCGTGCGGAGATTCTGGCCAGTCTGCCGGAAGGTGAGCGATCGCTCTACCTGCCCAACGCTGCCGGGACTCGGCCGCAGGAAGTCGCTGCTGCAATGGGAGACTGGGTCGGACAGGTGCAGCGCTGGATCGGGTCGATTCCTGAGGGCAAGCGAGAACAGGACTACCTCAAGTCCATCACGCTGGAGCAGCCTACTGCTGGTGTCGCCTGTACCCTGGGCCTCAGTGGTGGTGCAACGGTAGGCGTCTTTGTTAGACCTGACGGTGAGGTGGAGACTGACCCGCCCCCCGTACTGCTGCAAAGCGCAGGCTATGAGATCCTCAATCAGGAGGCACTGGCGATCGCCCGGAATCTTGAGTACGACCGTCCCGGACACAAGCGGGTCTATCAGGTGAACATTAAATTTGCACCGCCAGAAAACTGCCCTGCGGTAGAGTCAGCACCCCCAGCCAGTTGATACGCTGGATTTCATGGTGAACACTGATTTTGCTGAACAACTGCGGGTGATCGCCCCCAAACTGGCTGGTTTCCTCGACCGATTCCGGGAGTCTCGGGTTCTGGTGGTGGGCGATCTGACGGTGGATGAGTTTCTAACGGGTCAGGTGGAGCGCGTATCGCGGGAAGCGCCTGTGCTGATTCTGCGGCATGAATCGACCCGGCAGACCCCCGGTGGTGGCGCGAATGCGGTCTACAACCTGGCCCGACTAGGAGCGCAGGTGAAGGCGGTGGGTCTGGTGGGCAAGGATGAGCAGGGGAAGGTTCTGCGGCAAATTTTTGAGAATGAGGGGATTGATACGGCGGGCATTCTGGTGGATGGCGATCGCCCTACAGTAACAAAAACCCGCATCTCCGGCCATTCTCGTCAGTCGGTTACGCAGCAGATTGTGCGAGTTGACCGTAAGTCCGATGAACTGCCCGACCTGGATTTGCAGCTCCAGTTAGCCGACTATATTTGTCAGCAGTTAGACTCGGTGGATGCCGTGATCTGCTCGGACTATGGAGACGGTGCGCTGACCCAGCCTGTGATTGAAGCGGTGCTACAGCATCCCCGCACAATCGTTGATACGCAACAGCATCCGAGTCTGTTTAAGGGAGCAATGCTGTTCACTCCCAACCTGCCAGAGGCCGAGAAAGCGGTTGGATACGATATTCCCACTCCAGAAATGCTGCATCGTGCAGGCCAGGATTGGTTGAATATGACGCAGGCTCACTATGTTCTGATTACTCGCGGTGAAGAGGGAATGACCCTGTTCGATCGCGGCGGCACCGTTCAGACGATTCCTGCGTTTAACCGCACCAAGGTGTTCGATGTGACGGGCGCAGGCGACACCGTGACAACCACGCTGACGCTGGCTCTGACGGTCGGTGCAACGCCCTGGGAGGCGATGATTTTAGGAAATTTAGCCGCCAGTATTGTAGTAAGACAGTTTGGGACAGCAACGACTACAACAGAGGAGATAAAGATCGCGCTCCACGATTTACTGGAGTGTTGACAGATCACTGGACTTTTGGATCAATCGCGCCGATTTTTCCCGAAACGCTGACGACATAAGTATTTCAGGAAAAATCAGCGCAAAAACGAAAGTAGTTTGGCTCTCCATAATTTTGTGTGGGCGCACGCAGTGTACCCACACAAAATCAAGGGTTCCAGGCATTACTATGAGGGGTTTTCACACAAAGTCGTGGAGAGCCAGTAGTTTATTGTAGAGTTGTAGAGAATTTGTGGGAAGAGTAGGCTGTCCTGCTAGCTCCTCACGTTTGTCATCTCCATTTTGTCGCAGGCACACCTTCTCTGTTGATCTGAGCATATGCGATCGCGTCCGACTTGCTCTGCTGAATATGTCTCTGCCCGCAAACAGACACGCCAAAAGCGACGCTTTCCTTTGTGGCGATCGCTGGCTCTGATACTGGTTTTGGGAATTGCCTTTAAGGAGATCCGCGAATTGACCCGTTCCCCTCAGGCGGTTCTGGTTCTGGGCGGAGCGAAGGAGCGGGAAAAATTTGCAGCGCAGTTTGCTCAAGAGTATCCTGACTTACCCGTCTGGGTATCCTCCGGCAGCAACCCCGAGTACAGCGAGTGGGTCTTTGCTGAGGCTGGCATTGATCCCAACCGCGTGCATCGGGACTATCAGGCGGTTGATACCGTCACAAACTTTACAACCCTGGTGGACAACTTCCAGGCGCGGGGTATCACCAGTGTTTACGTGATCACGTCGGACTACCATATGCGTCGTGCCTGGGTGATTGGTGAGATTGTACTGGGCAGTCGCGGCATCGATTTTAAGACTGTAGAAGTGCCGTCTGAGCAATCTTCTGAATCCCTTGTGAAAGCACTGCGAGATGGGGCGCGGGCAGTCCTCTGGGTCATGACGGGAGATACAGGGTCAGCGTTGGCGAAGTATTTTGAGTAGGGAATTGGTGGCAGGTAATCGGGCATGGGGAATTGGAAATGGGCGCAGAATTTGATGTCTCCCCCGCTGCGCGTGGGAGACATCCACGCGACGGTTAATTCTTTCGTAGCCATCTCCTTAACACCCATCCACCCTGTTCTTGAGCCTGCCGAAAGATCCACCC
>JBIKWV010000792.1:0-3315 GCA_044356135.1 Elainellaceae cyanobacterium | reverse complement strand
CGATCCTAAGGGGAGGGGTGGGGAGGGGTAAGGGGAGGGGTAAGGGGAGGGTCAAACTACTGCTGACTCGCCGCTTCATCCGGCTCTGCTCTCAGCACTGAACTAGGGCCAGCAGACAATGCCGGATTATCAGCATCCGAGAGCGGCACATCGACTTCGACATTCCGATCGCTCGTTCCGTAGTCGTAGGAGCCGATCGCCAGTACGGGGATTTTCTCGAAGTTCTCCACGGGCGGGGGGGAGGTGGTCAGCCATTCAAAGGTGAGGCTGCGCCAGGGGTTGTCGCCCGCTGGGGGGCCAGTCCGCCAGCTCCAGATGGCGTTGACGATGAAGGGGAGGGTGGAGACGGCCAGGAGGTAGGCTCCGATGGAGCAGATCAGGTTGAGGGTGGCGAATTTGGGGTCGTAGACGGCGATGCGGCGGGGCATTCCCATCATGCCGAGTTTGTGCATGGGCAGGAAGGCCAGGTTGAAGCCGACGAAGGTGAGAATGAAGTGGATGCGGCCCCAGGTTTCGCTCATCATGCGTCCGGTCATTTTGGGGAACCAGTGGTAGAACCCGGCGTAGAGGCCAAAGACGCTGCCGCCAAACAGGACGTAGTGCAGGTGGGCGACGATGAAATAGCTGTCGTGGACATGGATGTCGAAGGGGACGGAGGCGACCATGACACCACTGATGCCGCCGATGACAAACATGGAGATGAAGCCTATGGCAAACAGGAGGGCGCTGCTCATGTCCAGCTTGCCGCCCCAGAGGGTGGCAGTCCAGCTAAAGATTTTGATGCCTGTGGGGATGGAGATCACCATCGTGGTGATCATGAAGAACATGCGCAGCCACGCAGGGGTGCCACTGGTAAACATGTGGTGCGCCCAGACAATCGTGCTCAGGAAGGCGATGGCAAGGCTGGAGTAGGCGATCGCCTTGTACCCAAAAATCGGTTTGTGGGCGTGGGTGGAGACAACCTCTGAGATCATCCCGAAGACCGGGAGGATCATAATATAAACCGCCGGGTGGGAGTAGAACCAGAACATGTGCTGGTACACTACCGGATCGCCGCCCCCCGCTGGATTAAAGAAGGCAGTGCCGAATAGCAGGTCAAAGGCCAGCAGGATTAGCGCGGCTGTGAGTACGGGGGTGGAGATCAGCACCATCAGTGAGGTGGAGAACATGGCCCAGCAGAACAGCGGCATCTGGTTGAAGCCCATGCCGGGGGCGCGCATTTTGATAATTGTGACGATAAAGTTGACTGCTGACATGATTGAGGAGGTGCCCAGCATCAATAGCGTCAGAATCCAGATGGCTTCCCCTGCCTTGCCGTTCATCAGACTGAGGGGCGGGTAGGAGGTCCAGCCGGAGCCGGGGGCACCCACCAGGAAGCTCAGCAGCAGCAACACGCCAGCGGGGGGGATAAGCCAGAATGCGACGGCGTTGAGGACGGGGAAGGCCATGTCTCGTGCGCCAATCATCAATGGCACTAGATAATTGCCGAAGCCACCCGTGCCTGCGGGGACGATCCAGAGAAAGATCATGATCGTGGCGTGGACGGTGAACAGACTGTTGTAGAAGGCGGGACTGACGAAGTCCGTTTCTGGGGTGGCCAGTTCGGTGCGCATGGCGGTGGCCATCAGCCCACCTGAGAGGTAGAAAACGAAGGTGGTCACCAGATATTGGATCCCGATCACCTTATGGTCGGTGCTGAAGGTGAAATACACCCACCACGGCGTTTTGCCCGATTCCTGGGGATGGGACTCAACATTGGCGATCGCCTGAGCTTGAGCCTGTGTCATAGAAGCCTCAGTGATTAAATTCAGTGATGAAGGGAGCCAGATAGGCGGCGGCGGTCATATCGGCAGTGGCAACGGTGGGTGGCAGCGCACTGGCGGTTGTTGTTTGGCTCTGCACCCACTGGTCATAGTCCGCCTGAGCCTGCACGATGACCTGCGAGTTCATGGCTCCGTGGTAGGCTCCGCAGAGTTCCGCACAGTTGATCGGGTAAGTGCCCACCTTGTTGGGGGTGAATCGCAGCTCGGTCTGTCGTCCAGGGATCGCGTCCTGTTTTACCCGGAATTGTGGTACCCAGAAGGAGTGAATTACGTCATTTGCAGAGATATTCAGGCGCACTTCTTGATTCACGGGCAGATGCAGTTCCCCAGAGGTGATGCCGCTGTCGGGGTAGTTAAAAATCCAGGCAAATTGCAGTCCGGTTACATTTACAGAAAAATCTGGTGGTGTGCCCTGGTTTTCAGGGGTGGGACCCAGACCGGGAGAAACGATGCCCATTCCAGGGGCATCTTTCTTCTGGGGGATATCAGTGTTGCGAGTCTCGGCAGTGCCAGCATCCTGCGTCACCTGCTCCTGGATCTGTTCGTTGCGATTGGCTTCACCAGAAGGTTCTATCAGGCTCACCGTGGTGGCCAGGTAGGTGCCCTGCGATAGAGCAACCTGCTGCTGCGGTTGGCTGTGCTGCGACAGGTGGGCGGAGTGATCCATCGGGTCTGCACCGCCACCCTCTAGCATGTAAATGTTGAAGCTGTAGGTGCCGATGCCCAGCACAATCACTGCGGGGATGGCTGTCCACAAAATCTCCAGGGGAATATTGCCATGCACAGGCTCAGCATCGCTGGTGTCATCACGTCGTCTGCGGAAGCGGAGGAGGGCGATCGCCAGTGCTCCGGTAATCAGCAGCCATAGCCAGGTGCCAATAATCAGCATGACGTTGAACAGGTTGTCTACCAAACCCGCCTCTAAAGTCGCCTGGTCGGGAAGGAGACCGTGATTCAAACCATACCAGATACTGACAAGCGTAAGGATGACCCCCGCCAGCATGGTCAGAATCGAGCTTGGAATATTCACGTTAAAAGCTCCCTTGAAAAATTTGTTGATTAAACGCAGAAATCTACTCCACTGTCACAAGACCGTGGAGTAGATCATCTATCATCCCTGGTAGAATTTTTCTGTTGATCATTCAAAAATCATCCACCTCACTATAGCAATTACCACCAGGTTCGTTCTCCTTCCTCATCTACCCGTGCCTGACGAATGATGTCTGAAATTTCTTCTGCGTCCTTGATGTGGTGAAGTGCTTCTTTATGTCCGTCAGGGTACTCCACTGCAAAATATTCCGGCACAACAATATGGTTGCCCGTGATATCGGGGGCATCTACAGCGACCTGCTTTGCTTTTTCCTCCAGGTTCATTGATTCATCAATGCGATCGCCCGGATTCAGGGTCAGTTTATTCCCTTCTCGCATCAATATTTCTTGGCTCTCCACGACTTGGTGTGAAAACCCCTCATAGCGATGCCTGAAACCCTTG
>JBIKWV010000791.1:0-3319 GCA_044356135.1 Elainellaceae cyanobacterium | reverse complement strand
CGCCCAGTATACTGGGCGGGCAAGATGCCCACCCCACGGAAGATAGACCAAAGCCTCACATCAGATTTTGTAGATTTTCAGTGGGTGTCGCGCACTGAAAATCTACAGAACACCCTTCGAACTGGGAATCGCGTTTGAGCGGCGAGGATCGATCTCTAAAGCCATTCGGAGCGATCGCGCAAATGCCTTAAACGTCGCCTCAATAATATGGTGCGAGTTAATGCCGTCGAGCTGGCGAATGTGCAGCGTGATCTGGGCGTGGTTCACAATCGCCACAAAGAACTCCCGTACCAGTTGGGTGTCATAGGTGCCGACGCGCTGGGTGGGAATCTCCAGGCCATAGTTGAGGTGGGGACGACCGGAGAAGTCAAGGGCCACCTGCACCAGCGCTTCGTCCAGTGGGGCGACAAAGTGACCAAAGCGGGTGATGCCTTTGCGATCGCCCACCGCCTTTGCCAGGGCCATGCCCAGGGTGATGCCCACGTCTTCGTTGGTATGGTGGTCATCGATCTGAATATCCCCTACCGCCCGCACCTCCAGGTCGATTAGCCCGTGGGAGGCGATCTGATCCAGCATGTGGTCTAGAAAGGGGACACCTGTATTTGCGGTGCAGCGCCCGGTACCATCCAGATTTACGCTCACCTGCACATCCGTCTCTTTAGTCGTGCGGCTGACGGAGGCTGTGCGGCTGGGGAGTTCCAGCGCGGTGAGATTGTCGGAATGGGAAACGGTCTGCATGGATTGAAAAGTGCGACGAGAAATTTGCCAATTCGCCAATTATAGATGCTAAACCGCCAGGAACCGCTGGATTACTTCGGTACTCAGCTCACTGGTGGGGCCAGAAGCCACAATTCCACCCTTTTGCATGGCGTAATAGCGATCAGCCTGTCGCACAAAGTGCAGGTGCTGTTCCACCAGCAGCACCGAGATGCCCGTCGTGGCGACAATCTTGCGAACGGCGGCTTCGATGTCGAGAATGATAGAGGGCTGAATCCCTTCGGTGGGTTCGTCCAGCACCAGGAGTTCCGGTTGGCCCATGAGGGCGCGGGCGATCGCCAACTGCTGCTGCTGTCCGCCTGAGAGGTCGCCGCCCATGCGACCCAGCATGGTTTTCAGCACCGGGAATAGCTCATAAATCTCCTCGGGAACCACCTTAGGCCCCTTCACTTTCTGCCCCCGCGCCTCAAACCCCAGAAGCAAATTCTCCTCCACCGTCAGACGCGGGATAACCTCTCGCCCCTGGGGCACATAGCCGATTCCTGCTCTTGCTCGCTGATCTGGTGACAGACCAACGATGGGTTTCCCTGCAAAGGTAATATTGCCACTGCGGGGACGCAGCAAACCCATGATGGTTTTCAACAGGGTGGTCTTACCGACCCCGTTTCGCCCAATCAAGCACACCATCTGCCCTTTGGGAACGGTGAGGTCAACATCCCTGAGAATATGGCTTTCACCGTAGTAGACATTCAGCCCCGATACCTGAAGCATGGATGGAGCTGTCGTTGCATTGGGATCGCGGGCAAGAGAGGTAGAGGTCATGGGTTGAATCAGAATGAACGATGAAGAATCGAATTGGGTGGCTGGAGGGTGGGCACCTCCCTCCAGCGCTGACGGTGCGAAGCAGTGGCAGTGCAGTGCGTTTTGCCAACTCGTCTCCAGGCTCCGCCTGGGGATGCGATTATGGAGGCTCCGCCTCCTGCTCGGAGATGGAGACAGAGCCTCCGGGAGGTATTACTGGCGAGACGCCAGTAACGAGGGCGAGGGGACACACAAACAACGCAGGAAGCAGCATGGGAAACAGGCATACAACCCGTTAGTTATACTCCGCCGTCTCTAGCAACGCCGCCTCTTCGGGATTCACTGGATGCTCAGAATCCACCTCCCGTCCCAGATACACTTCGATCACACGGGGATCATTTTGCACCTCATCCATCGTGCCTTCGTAGAGCACTGTGCCCTCATGCAGTACTGTCACCGTGCGGGCGATCTGACGGACAAATTCCATATCGTGCTCGATCACGATAATCGAATGGCTCTCCGCCAGCGACATCAGCAGGTTTCCGGTCTGATAGGTTTCCTCATCCGTCAGGCCAGCCACAGGTTCATCCACCAGCAGCAGATCGGGCGACTGGGCCACCAGCATGCCGATCTCCAGCCATTGCTTCTCACCATGAGACAGTAGTCCAGCCTTGAGATCGGCTTTGTGGGTCAGGCCGATGGTTTCCAGCAGGCCACTAACGGTGCGCCGTTCTGCGGTGGGAGTGCGCTTGAACAGCGTCGGCAGCACGTTTTTGGTGCGGTTGCAGGAGAGTTCCAGGTTTTCGCGGGGGGTCAGGTTCAAATAGACGCGGGGAGTCTGGAACTTGCGGCCAATGCCCATACGGGCGATCGCATGTTCCGAGTACTTCCTGAGATTGCGCCCCTGAAACAGCACCTGTCCAACCGTTGGCTTCACCTTACCCGTGATCACATCCAGGAAGGTCGTCTTCCCGGCTCCGTTAGGGCCAATCACCACCCGCAGTTCGCCGGGAGCCATTGTGAAGTTGAGGTTATTCAGAGCCTTAAAGCCGTCAAAGCTGACGGTCAGATTTTCGATCTCAAGAATTTTGGCAGTCATGGCTATTCTTCACCTTCAAGTCCCGGCATTGATACTTTGCGTTTGCCCCTCACATTCTGGAACCAGTTCCAGCCCTGATTGCGGAACCAGCCCACCAATCCCATCGGCAACACCATCACCACCAGCAGGAATAGACCGCCCTGTAAGAACAGCCAGATTTCGGGAAACTTCTCACTGAGCAAGCTCTTGGCAAAGTTCACCAGCAGCGCCCCGATAACTGCGCCAATTAAACTGGCCCGTCCTCCCACAGCCACCCAGATCACCATCTCAATCGAGAAGGCAATATCCATCGCCTTCGGAGAGATAATCCCCGTTTGCACAGTGAAAAAAGCTCCCGCCAGCCCCGCCAGTGCTCCAGACACTGCAAACACCAGCACCTTAAACCCGGTCGGGTCATAGCCAGAGAAACGAACCCGTGGCTCATCGTCTCGAATTGCCACCAGCAGTCGGCCAAACCGTCCACTGGTAAGCCAGCGGCAGAGGGCGTAGGCGGCCACCAGTGCCAGAATCGTCGCCACGTAAAATGCATACTGAGTCTGGGGGGTATTCACGTCAACCCCAAACAGCGTTTTGTAATCCGTTAGACCATTTGTTCCGTTGATCAACTTCTGCTGTCCATTGAAGAAGTTGAAAAAGATAATGGTCATTGCCTGGGTCAGGATAGAGAAGTACACCCCCCGGATGCGGTTACGGAACACCAGG
>JBIKWV010000789.1:0-3320 GCA_044356135.1 Elainellaceae cyanobacterium | reverse complement strand
GGAACCACCCACACAAGCAGGTAACTTCATTGCGGGGAATCTCCTAAATTCACTGGATAGCTAGAAAGAGGAAATTACGATGGGGATTTATCAACGGCTTTTACCCTATGGGATAGCTGTTTGCTCCACACTCGTTGGTCTTTTCCTCAGCCTTGGATTGGGAACACTCATCAACCGACCGACCGTAATACTTTTTTTTGTTGCTATTGCCATCAGTACCTGGTACGGTGGATCGTCCCCGGGTGTCGTCGCAATTGTTCTCTCGATTCTGGCGGTTGTTTATTTCTTCATGCCACCGATTCACCAGCTCTGGCTATCTGATATCTACGATGTTTTCTGGCTTGTTCTATTTATTGCTGTGTCATTGGCCATTCATCGGTTAATTATCAATCTCCAGCAAAGCAATAGAACAATTCAGCAACTCAACCGCAAACTCCTGGCGCAAGCCTCCGATCGCCTGAAAGGAGCTTTGAACGCTGCCCAAATGGGGCTATGGGACTGGGATATCTTGACAGGAAAAATTTTGTGGTCCCCCGAACTTGAGCAGTTATTTGGGGCGGCTCCGGGGTGGTTTGACGGTAGATACAACACCTTTGAAGCGTTTGTGTATCCTGAAGACCGTGCAGGTTTAAACCAGTCGATTAAAGATGCGATTCGTAACCGAACTCCTCATTATTATCAGTTTCGAGTAGTATGGCCAGACGGCAGTATTCATTGGCTTGAAGGACGAGGACAGGCTTTCTATAGCGAGGCTGGAACGCCTGTTAGGATGTCAGGAACTGCGATGGCGGTTGATCAGCGAAAGCAAGCGGAAGTCGCTTTAGAAAAGAGCCAGACTCAGCTCCAGCGTCAGCTAGCCGAAATTGAAGCCATCTACCAAAATGCCCCAATAGGTTTAGCTGTCCTGGACACCGAGCTTCGCTTTGTCAGGATTAATCAAAGATTGGCAGACATGAATGGATTCCCGGTTGAAGCACATATTGGGCGCACGATGCGAGAATTATTGCCAGATGTGGCTGACCGTGCGGAACAATTGCTTCACCCGATTCTAGAGACAGGTAAACCTCTGTTCAATGTAGAGATCACTGGAGAAACCCCAGCTCAACCCGGTGTCAAGCGAATCTGGGTGGAACACTTTTTACCATTGCTGGAGGGCGATCGCATCGTCGGTATCAGTACCGTCTGCGAGGAGATCACAGAACGCAAACAAGCCGAAGAAGCACTGCAACAAAGCGAAGCTCGACTGCGGTTAGCTCAAACTGCCAGTCACTCTGCCACATGGGATTGGGATATTCAGACAAACTGCTGCTTCTGGTCACCTGAATACTATCGGCTCTTTGGGCTGGATGCCAGTATTGCAGCAACCTATGAAAATTGGCTCGATTCTATCCATCCGGATGACCGGGAAACGGTAAACCAGAAGACGCTTCAAGGTTTAGCCAATAAAGTTCCTGAATTAAGAATTGAGTATCGAGTCGTGCGTTCAAATCAAATCCGGTGGTTCGCCGGAACTGGGCAAATTCTGTATGACACTGCGAATGAACCAATTCGCATGATTGGCCTGACGATCGACATTACTCAGCAGAAACAGGTAGAACTGGCACTGCAAAAGTTAAACGCTGAACTAGAGCAACGGGTTACAGAACGCACCGTAGAACTTGCCGATCTCATCGAACGCCTGAGACTTGCCTATCAGGAGCAAGTTCAGACACAAGAAGCATTGCGGGAAAGTGAAGAGCATCGCCGACTGGCGCTCGATTTAACCCATACTGGCTTCTGGGACTATGACCGATTGAGTGGAAAACTGATTTGGAACGATAACCACTTCACGCTACTCGGATTCACGCCTGGACAGTGTGAACCCAGCTACGAGTTGTGGGAAACCTGTGTCCATCCAGATGATTTGCTTCAGGTAAGCCAGCAGTTTGCAGACTCCCTGAGAAATCAGTTTCAGTCCTGGGTAGAATATCGCGTCATTCATCCTGATGGCTCGATTCGCTGGGTCATGTCCCGTGCTCAGGGCATTTACAATGCAGAAGGGCAAACCGTGCGATCGCTTGGGGTTTGCCTTGATGTGACAGATCGTAAACAGGCGGAACTGGCGTTGCAACAACTCAACGCTGATCTGGAACAGCGTGTTGAGCAACGCACCCTGGAGTTAGCCCGCTCAGAACAAGATTTACGCACTATTTTCAACAATGTCTATGATGCCATTCTGATCCATGACATGGATGGCACTGTTCTTGATGTGAATGAACGTGCCCTGGAGTTACACCACGCCACCCGTGAACAGTTGCTTAACGCGTCCATCGCTGACCTGTCCGCCCCCAATGTTTCATTGGAAGTGGTTCCCATCAACCTCCAAAGGATACAGGCTGGAGAAACGCTGCGCCTGGAATGGAAACATCGTCGCTTCGATGATCAGTCTATCTTTGATGTGGAACTTTCCCTGCGCCCAGTGATTCTGGGCGATCGCCCCGTGTTTATTGCAGGTATCCGCGACATTAGCGATCGCAAAGCTAATGAAGCACAAATCCGCTCATCGCTTAAGGAGAAAGAGGTTCTGCTCAAAGAAATTCATCATCGAGTCAAAAATAATTTACAGATTATTACCAGTCTTCTGCGGATGCAGTCCCAACAAATTGAGAATCGTCAGTTTATTGATTTACTCAGGGCTGCTCAAAACCGTATTTACTCTATGGCCTTGATTCATGAGCAGCTTTATCAAACGCCTGATCTTGCAGGCATTGACTTCAGTCAGTATCTTCAAACCTTGATCAAAAACCTATTCCGCTCCTACCGGGAGAATAACCATCAGGTTATTCCCAGCCTTGAAGCAGAATCTATTACGCTCTCAATCGATACAGCTATTCCCTGCGGTCTCATTGTCAATGAATTGGTGACTAATTCACTCAAGTATGCGTTCCCAAATCAGCAGGCGGGGGAGATTTGCATCTGCCTTCACTCCACCTCAGATGCGGAGAACAGCCACCCAGTGATCACTCTGACAGTCTCAGATAACGGCATCGGTATGCTCCCATCGCTTGACCTTGAAAACACTGAATCAATGGGGCTGACAATCGTCTCTGGCCTCGTCAAGCAAATTAATGGGACGATGACACTCGATCGTGAGCAGGGCACTCACTTCCACATCCAGTTCCCTAAGCCGTGTTACTCCAGCAATTGAATTGCTGAGATCTTGCATCTTGCTGAGGGATCTGCTGTTTAATAAAACCCCAGTTTTAGTTTGGCGCGGCGGGTGCATCCCACTTTTGCAAATTTCCAAACCCAGTTTTGCGAGTGGCGCGGGCGAAGCCCGC
>JBIKWV010000790.1:0-3320 GCA_044356135.1 Elainellaceae cyanobacterium | reverse complement strand
ATGGCTTTTGCTTCAGAGCTAGCTAAGTTACCACCTAGAGGAATGATCAGGTTTTGGGTTTCCCAAGTCAGCCCTAATTCTAGACCCACTTCGTAGGGCAAAACGTTGACGCTAGATCCGGTATCAAGTAGTCCAACAAGCTGAAGGGAAGGACTTTGATGGGTTAGCTTGATGGGAATGTAAGCAAAGGCACTGAGCGCCCCCATGCGTGGGTCACTTTCAGTGAAGGGAAGTCTAATTTTCTGAACCATTTTTGCGAGACTGATGCTCTGCTAAAGCTTGGGTCAAAATGGATGCAGCTTCAGCCGATGTCCGTAGTACCGTAATTTGAGCCTCTTGTTGGTCTTCTCTTGAGGCGGCAATCGTTTCAATACCCTGGAGGATTTCACTCAAGGAGACTTCGGCGGGTAGGCTGTGAATGAGTTGGAGGACAGTTTCTTTGTCGCTCATGGCTGTTGATGGCGTAGAAGGCTGTTGATGGCGTAGAGTTGCGTATGCCCCATCTTAATGCAGTTTTCTAGTGCTTTGCATCAGTCTTAACCACTCACCTTAATTCCCCTAACACCTTCGCTGGCAGGTATCTCAGCAGAAGACTGGCGCTGAACAGGCTGGAACAACCGCGCGATCGCCAGCAGGGATGACATGACGACGTTTGCTTGAACAGCACCTTGCTTAATCGACATTTCCAAAGCCACCAATTTGGTTACTGCCTGAATTAATGTTCTGATAGGTATGGTTGCGACCTCTTGCCGCAAATAGTAAAGCCGATTGGGATTCCCCACGTTGCACAGTTGAGCAATTTCAGTGTTGTTCTGGATACCACTCGCAAGCGCACTTTTAACCCATAGCCAGGTTCTAAACTGGGTCAGTAGAGTCGCAACCATCACCAGCATTGGTTCAGAGCGAGCCAGCAACTCATCGATCAGACGCACCACTGTTTCACTTTCCCCGTTGCGAACCGCCTCCGCTAATTGCAAATTGCTTTGAGTCTGGCAAGGAATCAGGCTTTGTACTTCAGCATGACCGACGGGCTGACTATTCGTATAGATTGCTAGTTTGCGGAGTTCTGAAGTAGCACGGGTCATGTCATTGCCGATCGCCTCTGCCAGATATGCAACGACATCTTTGGGCAGTCGTAGTTTCATCTGCTTTGCTTGAGAGGCGATCGACTCTGCGATCAGATCTGTACGCCAGGGCGGAATTAATGAAAGCTCGAAACACTGACCGTACTTGATCAAATGCTTGTAGATCTTGAGCCGTTTGTCTACGTTGGTTGCCACGAATACAAGAGTTGTAGAATCTGACACCTGAGCAGCTTGTTGCAAACTTTCTAACTGGGCATCACCCCATTGCTTAAAATTGCAGTCTTCTACGACCACAAGCCGTTTACCACCACTGAGCGAGGGTGTTCGTGCCGCACTCATGGCTTGTTCCAAAGCACTGGCAGGGAAGCGATGATAGCAAAGCTCTAACCACTGTGGGTCAAGTTCTGCTTTGTAGTGCTCTAGTTTTTGTCGGATAGCAAACTGATCATCTCCAGTCAACAGAATAATCATACTGATCTCCCATTTTTGCTGGCTGTGAGCGTTCTGATCAATACACTCATCGGCTTCGGGCTATGAGTAACTCGCTGAAGCATTCGAGCGATCGCCTGTTGATTCGCTTCAAACTTCGCAAACGATGCAGGGGCAACTTCCAGAATTGCCTTCGTTCCCTGTAGCTTGGTCAGGCGTGCCTGAGCCAACAACTTTTGAGTTCCTGGTTTAGCCGAGGCTACAACTTTTTGCCAGAGAGCTGCTAAATCAGTAGGCTTGTGAACTGCGGTTACCGAAGCTGTCTCAGAGATTGTTTTACGGCTGTGCCCATTTTTGCCTACTGCCTGCTTCGTATCTGGAGAGTTGAAGGGGATCAATCTCAACATCGGCATCAAGTTCAGCAGACACGTCTCTAGCCAAACAGCCGCGTTAGTTGTGTTGCGAAGATAGCTCTCTGCTTTCTGTAATTGAGCCAGAGATTGATTGAGTGTGTCGAAATCCCAGTGAGCGGCGATCGCCTTCAATTGGCTATAGTTGACAGGGCTGGTAAGTTGGTCTGCTGCCTGGGGAGCTGCTTTGAGAATGAGCAGATCTCGGTAGGTTTGGAGCAAGCTGCTGAGAATAAGTTTGGGCGTTTTGCCAGAATCAACCAGTAATCGGGCTGATTGAAGGAGTTGAAAGGTATCGTTCGTGGCGATCGCCTCCAGCACTATCAGCAAGTCTGTCGCTGTAACGCCACCCGTCATTTCAATCACATGGTTCGCGGTCACTGTTTCACCTAGCAAGCTAACCTGACCCAAAAGCTGAAGGGCATCCCGTAAGCCTCCTTCTGCAAACCGGGCGATCGCCATTAAAGCGTCATCCTCGACAGCGATCGCTTCGGCATCCGCAATCTCCTGAAGGTGCTGGGCGATCGTCTGGAGCGGCAGTGTCCGAAAGTGAAACACCTGACAGCGGCTTACAATCGTCGGCAATACCTTATGCACTTCTGTGGTGCAAAGAATAAAGACCACATGGGGTGGTGGCTCCTCAATACACTTAAGCAGAGCGTTTTGAGACTGTGTGGTTAACATGTGGCTTTCATCAAGCAGGAAAACTCGATAGCGTCCCACAACTGGAGCAAAGCTACTGCGTTCAATCAAAGCACGGGCATCATCCACCCCATTGTTAGAAGCTGCATCAATCTCACTCACATCCAGGCTATTGCTGGTTTCAATTGATCGGCAAGATTGACAGGTGCCGCAAGGTTCATCAGTAGGTCCGTCAAAACTCAAACAATTGAGAGACTTAGCAAAGATACGCGCAGTAGAGGTTTTACCAGTTCCCCTGGAACCTGTGAAGAGATACGCTGGGGCTATGTGCATTCGGTTGATGGCATTGGTCAGAGCAGTTTGGACGTAGGGTTGTCCAACCAGTTCTGCCAGGGTTTTCGGGCGATATTTTTGATGCAAGGCGATGGTCGGCATGGTGATAGTAGTTTAATCATCATGGCGATCGCCCCTAGTCAGGGGCAGCTTGCTTTAGTGGAGGTAAATTAGAGACCACTCCACTCTCGCAAAACCCATAACAAGACACCTTGCACCTCTACTTGGCATTCTTCTGCATTAACTGTGATGGGTGGGTAGTTAGGATTAGATGCAATCAGCGAAATGTGATTGCCCTCACGATAAAAGTGCTTCAGCGTTGTACCCCTACCTTCTACCCACGCTGCCACAATCTCTCCAGCCTTCAATGCAGTAAGATCAGAGACAGGACGCATAATCACAAATGAACCATCCGTACTGT
>JBIKWV010000788.1:0-3322 GCA_044356135.1 Elainellaceae cyanobacterium | reverse complement strand
CCGCGCGGCTCTCACACAACAACCTGTACTGAACTAGCCTGAGAACTGCTATAAAACTGGAACTTTTGCCGAATGCTACACCCGTACAAGGGATGTCGGAGTCGCGCAATTTGTAGAATTCCGTACCCGGTAGAGACATCAGATCGAGTTTTGAGCCAGGAGGAGTTGGGTAATGGTGGCGCTGTTGACAGGTTGAGAAAAAAGGTAGCCCTGGGCAAATTCCGCCTGGAGCGATCGCAGTTGTTCCAGTTGTTCAGGAGTTTCGACACCCTCGGCGATGACACCGAGCTTCAGGTTGTGGGCGAGGTTGACAATCGCCCGAACGATTTCGTCGCTCTCCTCGTCGATACCCAATTGGCTGACGAAGGACTGGTCAATTTTCACCATGTCAATTGGAAACCTTTGTAGGTAGCTGAGGGAAGAGTAGCCGGTGCCGAAATCATCGATCAGCAACTGCACGCCCAATTCCTTGAGTTGTTCCAGCATCACCGTTGCAGTGTCGGTATTTTGCATCAGGGCACTTTCGGTAATCTCGAGTTTGAGGCCGAGACTGAGGCCACCAGACAGTAAATTACACTGCTCGAGGATCTGGCGAATTTGGAAGATGAGGTCCGGCTGGGAAAACTGGCGCGTGGAGAGATTGACGCTGAGGGACAGCCTGACATTTTTGGGGCAAAGATACTGCCACTGGTGCAACTGCTGACAGGCTTCCGATAGGATCCAACGGCCCAGAGGAATAATCAGACCCGTATCTTCTGCAATGGGAATAAACCGTTTGGGTGGAATAATTCCCTGGTCGGGGTGGTGCCACCGAACCAGTGCTTCAACCCCGACAATCTGCCCCGATTCAATCTCGACAATCGGCTGATAGTCAATGAAAAACTCCTGGGCCAGATTCGCAAACTGGGGCACGATCGCCCGCCTCAGATCGGTTTCGAGCTGGAGCAGTTCCAGCGTCTGGGTATACATGATGTTATCAAACAGTTCATGACGGGCGCGTCCAAGGGCTTTGGCCCGGTACATGGCTGTATCAGCATTGCGCAAAAATTCTTCAGGGCGATCGCCGCCCCCGTCCCCCAGCGCAACACCAATACTGGTCGTGATAAAAATCTCCTGCCCCTGAATCTCAAATGGCTGTTGAAAGGCCAGGTGAATGCGCTCGGCTAAATGGCAGGCAGTTTCGGGCGATCGCAGATTCTCCAGCAGCACGGTAAACTCATCGCCCCCTAACCGGGCAACCGTATCTCCTGCCCGAATGCAGGACTCCAGCCGTTGAGCAACAGCCATCAGCAGCAAATCCCCAACGGTGTGACCGAGGCTATCATTGACCACCTTGAACCGATCCATGTCTAGAAATAGGACGGCAAAGTGACTGTCGGGCTGACGTTTGAAGCGGGCGATCGCCTGACCCAGCCGGTCGATAAACAGTGCCCGATTGGGAAGACCCGTCAGACCATCGTGCAAGGCGTCATGAATCAGTTGCTCCTCCGCCCGCTTGCGCTTGGTGATGTCGGTTTGGGAACCCGCAATTCGGTAGGGTGTGCCGGAAGTATCACGCACTGCCAGTCCCCGACTCAGCACCCAGCGGTAGCTTCCATCCCGGTGCAGCATCCGATGCTCGATTTCCAGATGCTGGGTCTTGTTCTCAAGATGGGTCTGGATCTGTGCTTTAAACCAGTCCACCTCTTCGGGATGAACCCGCTGGAACCACTCATCTGGATGGTTGCCAATCTCATCTTCTCGATAGCCCAGAATCTCCTTCCATCGGGCTGAGAAATAAATCTCGTTGGTGCGCAGATTCCAGTCCCACAGACCATCATTGGCTCCCAGCATGGCCAGGGCGTAACGTTCCTGGCTCTCCCTCAGGGCTTCCTCCATGCGGCGGCGATCGGTGATGTCAAGGCCCACAAAAATTGCCGCCTGCCCCTGAGAGTATTTTTGGGCTGCAACAAGATAAATATGTTGTTTGCCATCAACCTGAGCACATATCTCGACAGTGCTCTCCTGAAGGGAACTGGTAATGAACGTTTGCACGAATTTTGAGAAGTCGGGGCTGGACTCCATAAAGCCCAGTTCTTTGCCCACAAACGTTTCTGAGCTGAGGTCAAAAGTGCTGGCCAGGTAGCGGTTGATCCCCAGGTACCTGAGGTCTGCGCTGAACCAGGAGACGCAGGCTGGAACCGCATCCAGAACCGCCTGAAGCTGATTTCGGGCCTCCTGCAGGGCAAACTCAGTCCGCTTCTGCTCGGATATATCTCTGGCAAACACCACTACCCCTGTAGTACTACCTGTGGCGGAGGTAAGGGGATTGAAAGACACTTCGCAGTCAAGCGCTGCCTCACCCTGATGGAGACGCAGCTCAATGGTGAAGCGATCGCCCTTCAGCGCCCGGTCATAATACTTCTGCCATTGTTCTTTCTGGTCAATCGGCCAACCTTCCAGCGCAGACTGCCCCGGTTGGTGGCCAATTCCGCTGCTCCAGGAGAACTGTCGCCGAAACGCTGCGTTCGCTATTATCAAACGATAATGAGTATCAACAGACCAGATTGCATCCTGGCTATTATCGATCAATGCCAGCAAGTCGGTTGCCTGGTTACTCGAAGGGTCTGGGAGGATTGACGGGGGAGAAAACACCTGTGGGTGAGGGAATAGTGGATCGCTGGCAGAAACCGGAGTTGTAGGGCTGGCATGGGCATCCTGAGCACCTGATTCAGGGGTAGACACGGAAGTGTCCTCATTGGAACTGCTAAATACTACAGAGGACGACATAAAGAATCAGAGAAGTTTTTAACAGGCTGCTTAAAAGTCAACACGGGGCAACTATGGAGTTCTCCTAAGTAGATAGGCGCAATTCAGCTTGAAACCCCAAAAGCGATTCCGCCCGCTGCGCGGGCGGAATCGCTTTTGGGGTTTCGACTTTTTCCACGCCCACTGACTTATTGTTTTATTCTTCCCAGCGTTTTAGTGATCATCCCGTGGTCAGATGCAGCGGGAGATGCTTAAATTTTGTTAAAGTTTAGCTTGGATGTCGGTTGGATCCGTTGAAGACCACTTTCCCCGCTCCCTACTATTCTTCCCCGGAGTTTTTTTAATGCTGCGCCTGGAACACATCAGTAAAGTTTATCCAACCGGGGAAGTCCTCAAGGATGTTAATTGGGAGGTCAAGTCGGGTGATCGCGTCGGTCTGGTGGGGGTGAACGGTGCGGGCAAGTCCACCCAGCTTAAAATTATTGCGGGAGAGATGGATCCCACTTCGGGGGAAATCATCCGTCCCGCCAGTCTGAAGATTGCTTACCTGACCCAGGAATTCGAGGTAGACCCG
>JBIKWV010001077.1:0-3322 GCA_044356135.1 Elainellaceae cyanobacterium | reverse complement strand
GCAGAAGCCCTGCCAACCGAGTGAAGCGGGCTACACCATCACCTGATTGCCAAGCTCCACCGCGCGCCCAGACGGTATGTGGAAAAAGTCCGTCGCGTTGGTTGCATTGCGGGCCAGGAAGATAAACAGATGGTCCTGCCACAATGGCATGCCGCTTTTGTCACTGGGCACAACAGTGCGGCGGCTCAGGAAGAAGCTTGTCTTCATGATGTCAAACTTCAAGCCGTAGCGCTTTGATTGCGTCAGCCGCTTCACAACATTCGGCGTTTCCATGAAGCCGAATGTCATGGTGACGCGCTTCACGCCCGGCATGAAATCTTCCACCTTCATCTGCTCGCTGTCTGGCGCGTGCGGGATCTGCAGCGTTTTAACAGTGAGGATGATGATCTGTTCGTGCAGCACCTGATTATGTTTCAAATTGTGCAGCAACGCAGCGGGGGCGACATCGGGATCAGCCGTAAGGAAAATTGCAGTGCCGCGCACGCGGTGCGGCGGATGCAGCGCCAGTGTTTCAAACAGCCGATCCAGCGGTTCTTCCTTGCGCGTGGCTTCCGACAGCAGCCGCGACCCGCGCACCCATGTCCAAACAATTGTCACCAGCGCCAAAGCCAGCAACAAGGGCACAAAGCCGCCCGAGAACAGCTTCAGCATATTAGACTAGAAGAAAATCAACTCGATCACAAAGAACGGCGCGACGATCGCGATTGCGAGCCACAACGGCCGATTCCACAGCTTCCAGATCACGATGAACATCATGCAGGTGCTCATCATCATCTCGCCCGTAATCGAAATGCCGTAAGCCGCCGCCAGCGCGGTTGATGTCTGGAAGGTGACGGCAAGGATGATCACCCCCACCATCAGCATCCAATTCACTTGCGGCATATAGATCTGCCCATACTGGGTTTCGCTGGTGCGGCGGATTTCCATGCGCGGCAGCAGGCCAAGCTGGATCGCTTGTTGCGTCAGGCTGAAAGCGCCCGAAATCACAGCCTGGCTGGCGATAATTGTGGCGGCGGTGGCAAGCATCACCAGCATGATCCGCGCCGGTCCGTCAGGGGCCATCTGAAAAAACGGGCTGTAGCTGAAGCTGGGATGATGACCTTCGCGCGCATTCGCCCAATCGGCGGCATATTGCGCATTGACCATGTCAAGATTGGCCAGCGTCATCGCGCCCTGGCCCAGATAGCACAGCGTCAAGCACGGCAGCACCAGGCCTACCCACGCATAGCGGATCGGCTTGCGCCCGAAATGTCCCATATCGGCGTATAAGGCTTCAGCCCCCGTCACCGCCAGGAACACAGATCCAAGCACCACAAAGCTGAGAAACTGGTGTTCCACAATGAACACCAGCGCATGATGCGGCGACAGCGCGGCGATGATCGCCCCGCCATGTAGGAACAACTGCCAGGCGCCCAAGGCGCCCATCACTAGAAACCAGACCAGCGTGATCGGCCCAAACAGGCGTCCGATGCGTCCCGTTCCGCGGCTTTGAATCAAAAAGAGCGCGACGAGAATGCCAATCCCGATCCCCAACACAATCTGTGGCGTGATGTGCGCATCCAAGGCCTCAATCTGCTTTAACCCCTCCACCGCCGACAGCACGGAAATCGCCGGGGTGATAATCGCATCGCCGTAAAACAGCGCCGCACCAACAACACCGATCAGAAACAGCCATGGCGTGCGACGTCCCAGCGCCTTGGTGGCCAAGGCCATCAACGACAGCGTGCCGCCCTCCCCCTTGTTATCCATCTGCAGCACGAGCGCGATGTATTTGAGCGTGACGACAATCATCAACGCCCAAAATACAAGCGAGATAATGCCGAACACTTCGGCGCGTTCGATCGCGCTGGAGCCGGCATCGGTCAGATGGTTCAGGGATTCCTTGAACGCGTAGAGAGGGCTGGTGCCGATATCGCCATAGACGACGCCGATCGATCCGATCAACAGCGCGGTGAAGCCGGCTTTCGGGGCGTGGCCGCTGGTATGGCCATGGTCGCCGCCATTACCGCCATGACCATTACCGCCAGGACCATTACCGCCAGGGCCATTACCGCCAGGGCCGGCCGCAGCCGGATGGCCAACGCCGTTTGCGGGAGACGAAGCAGACCCCGGTTCAGGGTCGGGCGCGCGCTCTTGCGCCATGTAACTGTCCTCATCGGCCCGGTGGGGCCGCATTCAAGCGCGCGGCTTTACGCTGTTTCCTAGAGCGCCGCAATCTGGACGCTTGTCGCGGTTTGCCGCGCGTCTGACAGTTTTAGTGGCAGCACCCGGCGCTGACGCGACCGCCCCCGCCAACAACCCGCACGGACGTGTTGACAGACACCGAAACCCGGCTGGACCCACCGGAGATGATCGTCGCCCCGCCGCCAAGGCCGGAGCCCGCATCCATGCCAAAGCCAACACCGCCCGCGAGCGGACCGGTGAAAAAGGCGTCCGACAATTTGGTGTCGCGCGATTCCTGGATGATCACCCGTTCAATGTTTTGCCGCGGCGGTGCTTCAGCACGCGGAGGGGCCGGACGCGGCGCTGGACGGGCGCGCGGGCGTGGCGCGGGGCGCTCAACCCGGGGGCGTTCGATACCGTCGGCCTTGGCGGCGGCGCCCATTGACAGCACCGGCGTGGTCACGATCGACAGGCTTATAATCAAAGCGGCGCGCAACAGCATGGGCGTGTTTCCCCAATAATGACCATCTCACGCTGAACCGGAGCACGGCCTGCGGCAAGGCGGTTCCCGTTGGCCGCGAGGTTTAACCACATCCCCGCCGTGTGAAACACCACTGACGCGAAGAGTGGCCCAGCGTGACCCAAAGCTGGCGTGACCCAAAGCTGGCGTGACCCAAAGCTGGCGTGACCCAAAGCTGGCGTGACCCAAAGCTGGCTTGATCCAACGCAGCGCCTGCGGCGTCATTGCCATCTTCCCATGCCGCAACGCCACGGCGTAGACCAATCGGCGTGACCTTGAAAGCCTCCACACCCAATATCGTCCTGACGGACGCCGCCCGCGGCATGGCGTGGATGCTGGGTTCAGCGCTTTGCTTTACGATCATGGCGATCTGCCTGAAGCTTCTCGCGCAGGCGCAGTATCCCGAAAGCCAGATGGTGTTTGCGCGGTGCGCGGCCGGCTTTCTGGTGATCCTGCCCTTTGCCCTGCGCGCCGGCGGCGAGGCATTGCGCATTCACAGGCCCGGCGCGGTTTTCATGCGCGGGCTGTATTCCACAATCGGCTTTTTCGCGGGCTTTTATGCGTTTGCGCACATGCCGTTGGCAGATGCGCAGGCGATCAGTTTCGGTCGCGTTTTATTTGTCGTGAGTTTTGCAGTGT
>JBIKWV010001092.1:0-3326 GCA_044356135.1 Elainellaceae cyanobacterium | reverse complement strand
CTTATAGGTTTTGAATACAAAGGGCGGAAGCCGTATCGCGAATTTTTGATTCATATCGTGATGTCTATTTAAAAAATAACCCGAAGACATTTTTTGGCGGACACTCCATGTAAAATTATGTAGTCAGCCGAGAGAAATGCTTGCGTTGATAATTTTCGAGAATCAGTGTTGCGGGATGGCATCCGTGCCACTATCATACTAGCTTAATGAAGTCGGAATTGGTTCGCCGGACATCTTGGCGAACAATGGTTGGACCGCATTGACTCTAAGACTGCGCGAGGCCTAGTTAGGAAGGAATCGAGACTGATGCTAAGTCCTCAAAAGGGCGTAGATCCAACCGCCGAGGAGTTGACTCAATAAATGTGCTGGAGTGGCGAAGCATCGACAGTCTTGGCAATCGCAGGGTTGAGCACGACTCTCTATTGCTATAAAAAAGGTGAGCCACCTGCTTTGTGCGCGGCTTTGGGGTATTTTTCAGGAATGGAAGCCCTACAAGCCTTTACTTATTCTGTTATTGATCAGTGTGGTGCGCCGCAGAACCAAGTGGCCACGATCCTGGGCTATCTGCACATCGCATTTCAGCCATTTTTCATTAATGCTGCTTCGATGCACTTTATTCCTGAACAGCGGCGCCAGCGCATACAGCCTGTGCTTTATTGGTGTTCTTTTATTTTTGATGCGACTGTATCCATTCACCTGGCTTCCAGCGTGCCATGATGTCAAGTACGCAATTCCATTTACTGATATTGAATACAACCCACCATTTTGCGGTAAATTTATTTGTAGCATACATGGAAAGTGGCATATTGCTTGGCAGCTGCCTGCGCGTTACAGTTATTTTTTAGATAACTCTTATCCGGTCATGGCATTTCTGCTGCCGCTGCTTTATGGAGCCTGGCGGGTTACGATATTTCACGTCATTTCAGGCCCTTTTCTGGCATGGCTGACGACGGACAATTCGAATGAGTGGGCCGCTGTTTGGTGCCTCTACTCCATCGCTTTACTGGGGCTCATGGTGAAGTCTCCAATCAGGAAACATCTCTATCAAAAAGCGACGTCGTAACATAAAAATCCACTTTGAAGCTTCTATTTGTCGGCAGCCACTGCGCGGTAAGTCGCACATGTAAAATTGCTCTTCAACAATATCTGGTTTTTTTGAAGAATCATTATGTGAATGATATCATTGTGACAACTTTGAAATGTATTGAGTGCCACTTCCAGGGGGACAAACCGCAATGATTTGGAGTATACGCCCGGAGATATTTTCGTTTTCACCAGTCCCACGATGGTACAGCATTTGCTTTGCGATTGGCATTATATCAGGTCATGCGATCGCAAGACGTCTCATTTCCCAAGAAAAAATCAATGACGAGGAATTTAATAAGGGATTCCTCTATGTGATCATAGGTACTATGGTCGGTATGCGACTTGGACACTGCCTGTTTTATCAACCAGAATATTTCTTCGAAAAACCCTGGGAAATTCTGATGATTTGGCAAGGCGGTTATGCGAGCCACGGCGGATTTGCCGGAGTCGTGATTGCCGTATATCTGTTTTTACGCAAACACCCGGAATTGGATCTTCTCTGGTTACTGGACCGCGTTGCAGTAGGCTGTGTCTGTGTGGCAGGATGGATCCGAATTGGAAATTTTTTTAACTCGGAAATGATCGGACGGGAGTCCACTGCTTCTTGGGCTGTGACTTTCTCGCTTGTGGATCAGATACCACGACATCCAACACAGCTGTATGAAGCGATTGGCTACTTTTTAATATGTATTTGTGGTTGGCTCCTGGTGAAACGGACATCCTTGTCAAATGTGAAAGGAAGGGTCCTTGGATTTGTCGTGCTCTTGACGGCATCCTGGCGCATTTTTTGTGAATTCTTTAAAATTGAACAAGTGAATTTTGAACGTGGAATGTTTCTCAACATGGGTCAAATTCTAAGCATTCCATTTCTACTCATCGGATTATGGTTGTGGTTCAGAAGCTCGGGGATCGCGACCGACGAGGCAAATGCCCAACCATCGATCAAAAGGAGAGAGTCCAAAATCCTCAAAAAAAAATAACGCGCTTCGGGGATTTAAGTGGGTCATTGCCTTGAAAGCACCGTCTCATTAACCCCTCTTTAGGATTTTACAGGAACCCCAAAAGGTTTAAACCATTGTTCACTTAAATGAAATCCACAGATCCCATGGATGACTGCCTTTGGGAAGCCCCGAAACCTCGAGATAAAGACCCACCCTTTTTTTCAGGTCCAAAGACTGCGGCAGCGACCAGTTCATCTTTTTTTGCACCGCATTGACGTCTGGAACGAACCACGGGAAAAGACCCTTTTTCACCAAATCGGGGGTTACGGCGATACGCAAAATCATACGCTTATCTTGAGCCGGCACTTCAAGACTGTATTCGCATACACGGCCACAAGACACCAGCCCCGCAGATGCAACGTCACCATCTAAAAGCGCTGGGTTCAAGTATGGCATCGATGTGCGCAAAGCATTCAGATCAATGCCATCACCAACCTTAAAGCTATAGAGCACTCCACTTTTGTGGTTAAGTCTCTTTGCGGCATTGACGGGCAGGGTCATGACCATCGGAATATTTGCTGAGCTTTCAAAAAACGCCACGTCAGTGCGAAGATCTAGTGTCAGCTTAAAAAATAAGACTCGCAGATAAAAACCCAACGATGCCAACTGTGATAGAGGCTCGGGACGATGATCCTCGAGCCGACTTTCGATATCACCTGAGTGAAAATTCAGGGTGAAGAAATTTTTGATGTCAGAACGGATGTAAAGATCACTGTCGGAGGCAATGATTTCTGATTTCTTCCCGGTAAAAATCACCTGTTCAAATAGCATGTGATTTCTTGGCTTAAATTTATAACTATAAAACCGCGAAGCCACCGTCGCTGCCCCGGGATCATAGGCAACGCGGGAGTTCACTCCATTCAATGGTCTCATGACAGCTTCGTCACAAGACGTCAGCCACACGGTGCGACCTTCAAACTCAAGACGCTGTCCCCTGCGAGGCAGACATCCGTTAAACACAAATGGTTGGCCAGCCGGAGCTCCCAGCATGTCTTCTTCCAAGATCAGACGGTCACTCGCCTGAAGCCCCCCGTCGCGCCAGGAATCATCGCGAAACCAGATGATTTTGCCGTCTTGCCCGACAGGAATGACCACGGGCCGTGCCATTCTGAAGTCCGGTGCTGCGACTGTCCCCTGATTATAGATCGCCACCAACTGGGAGCGCGATGTCCCAATTAAAGGCCTAATATCACTACCAAACATAAAAATTGGTTCGGCCACCACCTGCGGCGAATACCC
>JBIKWV010000050.1:0-11704 GCA_044356135.1 Elainellaceae cyanobacterium | reverse complement strand
GAAGGAGCTGAAGCGTCAGGAAACACGACTCAATCGTGAGTTGAAATTCCTCGACTATCGCATCCACAAAGGCTATACCATGCTGTTCTCCTGGCAGCAAATGGTAATTCAATCCTCCGTGTTTCTGGTGCTGGTGCTAACGTTATGGGCAACGTTGCGGGGACAGATTTCTCTGGGTCATTTTATAACTACACTGACGGTCTCCAGCATGGCCTATTCCGAACTGGACCCGATCAGCAACCTGGCCCAGGTTTTTGCCCAGCGCTATGCCTCCATGAAGCATCTGCACGAGTTTCTGCAACTCCCCAATGGGGCAGATGCAGCCAGTCTGGAGGATTCGCCCGATGCAGTGCGCCACTACGAGTTCACGGGAAAGGTGCATTTTGAGAACCTGAGCTTCGGCTATGACGAAAATCGTCCCGTGCTTCAGGACATCTCACTGCTGATTCACCCCAAACAAACCGTAGCGCTGGTGGGCCGCTCTGGTTCCGGTAAGTCTACCCTGGTAAAACTCCTGTTCCGTTACTTTGAACCCCAGCAGGGGAGCATTCTGATTGACGGTCAGGACATCCGCAGTCTGGACGTGACGGGCTACCGGAAACGGCTAGCGATCGTTCACCAGGAGGTCGATGTGTTTAACGGCACCCTGCTGTCAAACCTCACCTACGGCAATCCCCACGCCACCCGCGAGATGGTTGCAGAAGCCTGTGCGATCGCCCGCGTAGACGAATTCATTCACCAGCTCCCCAATGGTTACGCCACCGTGGTGGGAGAACGGGGAGTCCGCCTCTCCGGAGGTCAACGTCAGCGCCTGGGTATTGCCCGTGCCCTACTGGTGAACCCGGATGTGCTGGTGTTTGACGAGGCGACCTCCAGCCTCGACTACGAATCAGAGCGATCGATCCAGTTGGCAATGCGCAGTATTCTCGGTACTCGCACCACGCTGATCATTGCTCACCGCCTCAGCACCGTGCGCGAAGCCGATAAGATCGTTGTGCTGGATAAAGGTCGCATCGTGGAGGTTGGAAACCACGAGGAACTGCTGCGCCAGGGTGGCATCTATCAGCGGCTGCACGCCCTCCAGGAAACGGGGGAACTGCTGGCCTGATGCAGAAGAACCAGAAACCCAAAAAATGATGCAGGGGAGGCGCTATAGCACCTCCCCTGCATCATTTTTGGGTTTGAATAAAATCTAAGGCAAACCAATCACCACGCCCCAGAAATTCTCCTTGAATTTTGCCTCCGTCACATCTACCCGCATCGTGCGCCCCCAGGTGTAGACATCGAAGGCAACACGACCGTTTTGCAGAGACGAGTTTCCCAGCAATGTCACCCAGTGATTCGGCAGATTCATTGCTGTCAGTTTCAACTCCGCTGAAGCTGTGGTACCCAGCAATCCCTGGGCATTGACTAACGGAAAAGCAACGCCACCGAGAATGGTGCTGTTGATGGCATCCCGAATGGATCGCAACCCACCCTGTTCCAGCGTTCTGTTATAGATAATTTGATTGAAGCCCAGTAGCTCTTTGATCCAGCCTTTGACTTCCCAGGAGTAGCTCATGCCGCTGAGGTTGCGGATGAATTCTGGTGCATTCGGCTCGACTGGAAAAATCAGGCTCTCCGCATCGCGCAGGGTTGCCAGCACCATCCAGTCCACCTGCCCCATGCGCAACTCGCCCCGACTGGCTCGACGCAGGCGATCGCTGGCAAAAATCTGCTTGCTCTGTGTTTTCAGATATCCCAGCTCAAATAGACTGCGGCAGAACTGCACGTAGCGCACGGGTTGCTTGCGCACCACTTCAAACAGCACCGACGTAGGACCACAGAAGGGCTGCTGTCCCTGGTTAATCTTCAGGGGGTTCTGGACGCGATCGCGCATCTCCGCCAGAATTGTTTTCTTATCCAGGGTCTGCCAGACACCAGGTGTCGGGGATTGCTCAAAGGCGGCGATCGCCAACAGTGCTTCCTGTTGAGCGCCAGGTTTTGGGGATCGGAGTGCAGGTGGTGTCATCGGAGGTTCAGAACGAAGGGCAGTTGTATCCTGATACAAAGCATCCGACAGAAATTACGCAGATGGATTCGGGTTGAGGGAGAAGACGCGCACCATACAGCACAGCCAACTGGGCGTTGCTGATTTGAAATATGATTTTTTGATTGTGTGGCGCGCTCCGCGCGCCACACAATCAAAAAATCATATCTGGATTAAGCAACGCCCACGGGAAGTGCAATATTTTGTTTGAAAATCACCGATAGCAGGATCGCTTTTCCCTCTCAGGGTTAGAGAAACGGGGGTTGCGATTGCTTATACCTGTCCATTTTCATCTAGCTTTAGGAGAAAATAATGGTGAGTCAGACCACCACTTCAATGTCTGCTTCCATTTTGGATCACATCCTTCAACGTATCCAAAATCAAGTTTCTAAACGAATCAAAATTCCATTTGAAATCCATCTGTGGGGCGATCGCACCTTTCATTTTGGAGAGGGTAGTCCCTGCTTCCAGGTACAGGTCAACGGGACAGATGGACTGGCTGCACTTGCCAGCCTTGATGAATTGAAAATTTGTGAAGCTTACATGGCAGGGCATCTGGATCTGGCAGGTAATATGCTTCAGGTTGCCAGTTTGCACAAAGTTCTGGGCGATCGCCACCCACTGCATCATCTGTGGCGGGCGATCCCACCGTTGCTGATGGGGCAGGTTAAGGTCGATCGTCAATCGATTGCGCAGCACTACGAACTGGAGCACGAGTTTTACCTGAGCTTTATGGATCCCTCCCGCTGCTACTCCCACGCCCTGTTTGAGACAGATGATGAACCGCTGGCAATGGCGATGCAGCGAAAACTGGCGTTTGCCCTGACCTCCGTCGGTGTCAAACCGGGCGATCGCGTCCTTGATGTGGGCGGCGGTTGGGGAACCTTTACAGAGTACGCTGGACAGCAAGGCATCCATGTCACATCCCTGACAATTTCCCGCCAGTCTGAAGCATTTATTTCAGACCTGATTCAGCAGCAACAATTGCCTTGCCGGGTGCTGTTTCAAAATTTTTGGGAGCACCAACCCGAAGAAAAGTATGACGCGGTAGTGATTCTGGGTGTGCTGGAACATCTCCCCTCCTACAGAAAAGTTCTCCAGCACCTTGAAACACTGCTCAAGCCGGGGGGCCGCATCTATGCTGATGCCAGCGCTTTCCGCCACAAATATGTCGCCCCAACGTTTATTACCCGCTACATCTATCCGGGCAATCATAGTTTTTTCTGCCTGCACGATTTTCTTGCGGCCCTCACCGATCGCCCGTTTGAACTGCTGGAGGTGTATGGCGATCGCCACAGCTACTACCTCACCTGCAAAGCCTGGGCAGAAGCGTTTGAAGCGAACCGTGATTACATTATCAGTCGTTGGGGAGAAGCCATTTACCGTCGTTTCCGTCTTTTTCTGTGGGGATCAACCTCCGCCTTCTTGAATAGGGGACTGGAGGCTTACCGGGTTGTCCTGGAGCTGAAGCCCTAAGAATTGTGGAGTTTTGACTAAATTGCGCCGATTTTTCCTGAAACGCTGACTGCGTCAGCGTTTCAGGAAAAATCGGCACCAAAACCAAATATGCTGCGAAACGCCCTCTGCGAGGGCGTTTCGCAGCATTGTAGAAAAAATAGGCAAAAGTCCAGCAGGCTTGGAGTGCCCGATTATTGGGTGTAGTTTTGAGGGGGCTGAGTCGATCTCGAATATTGGGGAACAGTCTGCGTCGGAGCAGAGAAAAAAGGCTCACCGCGCAGGAGTAAAAGTAGCACCACAAATAGCACCAGCAGGAACGACAGGTCGGTGCTGGCGGTGGATGCTGGGGATGTTTTAACGGTTGGGCGGTTCAGATCGCGCCGGAAGTCACAGTTGAGGCATTGATATAGTTCGGGTTGCCGCTCCAGCAGCGATCGCTTACCGCAGTTTGGACACTCTACCAGATCTGCCATAGAAGTTACCTCGCACCTACTGACCTATAGCGGTTTTCACTTGGATGAGGGACAGGGGTGGGGGCGGTGCCCCCACGCAGGGGTTCCACCCCTGCACCCCGTACCTCACTCGCACAAGAAGTGCAATATCAGCCACTAATTTGAGTCTGACGCAAGCGGTTCTCTGGCAACATCCCCATTAGGGAGAACATTTGTTTCTCTCCGTAGAGGAAGTCTGATCGATTGACTTACGCCGGGGCGAATGATTGTGGTGGGAAAGTGTAGCACTCGCGCCGTGCTTTCCCGCCTTCAGCACAAGCCGATACAATAGAGCTACGCAAATTGGCGATTGCAGGATGGGTCATGGTTCAAACACCAATCGAATCCCAACTTTTATATCCAGACTCCGACGGTAAACCAATGGCTGACAATACCGTTCAATACCGCTGGATTGTGCGGCTGGTTACCAATCTCAAACATCTCTTCAAAGGGCAAACTGTCTTCGTCGCAGGCGATTTGCTCTGGTATCCACAGCAGGTGACCGCCCCCCCTGTTCCGGTTCAAGCGCCTGATGTGATGGTGGTGATGGGGCGACCTGAGGGAGATCGTGGCAGCTATAAACAGTGGGAAGAGGAGAACGTTGCCCCCCAGGTGGTGTTTGAAATTCTGTCGCCCAGCAACACTGCAAGAGAGATGCTGAACAAGCAATTGTTCTATCGGAAGCATGGGGTGTTAGAGATCTTTTTCTATGACCCCGATTCCTTTGATTTCTGGGGATTGGTCAGACCGGATTTAGAACATGATTTTGCACCTGTGAGCGCACTGAATTTTCCCTGGACTTCACCAACGCTGGGGATTCAGTTTGAGATGTTTGACGATGGGTTGGCGGTTTTTCATCCAGATGGCGAACCCTTTAAAGACCCGAATGAGCTTTTTGAAGAACGCGACCAGGCGCAGCAAGAACGCGATCGCGCACAGCAAGAACGCGATCGCGCCTTTACCAAACTACGAGAATTGGGCATTGACCCAACAGAGTTGTAATCGCAAGTCAGTAAGTACTGGAGTTTTGACTAAATTGCGCCGATTTTTCCTGAAACGCTGACTACGTCAGCGTTTCAGGAAAAATCGGCGCAAAAATTAAATTTGCCGCGAAACGCTCTCTGAGAGAGCGTTTCGCGGCATCACAGGAAAAATAGGCAAAAGTTCAGTCAGCAGACAGGCGCGATTAAGCTTGAAACCCGAAAACCAGTGGTGCCCTTCGACTTCGCTCAGGGCACCACTGGTTTTCGGGTTTCAAGCTGCTGATTACGTCTGACTGCGCTGAAGATTGCTAAACCCGCGTCCCAGCAGCGCAAACAGCACCAGCGTCCCCTGAATCACGCCCGCTAAAGAAGATTCTAAATCTAGCTCCAGCGGCAGCCGCAAACTGCCGATATTCAGAGCGCTGAAAAAGAAGGCGATCGGCAACAACAGCCAGATATTGGACCCGGCCAGCATCGTCACTAGCAGCGCCAGATAGCCCAGATTACTGCTGACGCTGGGAATCAGGCGATGAAAGACGGCCAGCACCTGCAACGCACCTGCCAGTCCTGCTAAACCGCCACAGATCACAAAAGCGCTCATTAACTGTCGTACCGCCGGAATTCCCAGGACATAGGAGGCTCGCAGATTCTGACCCACTGCCCGCAACTTCAATCCGTAATGGGTGCCGCGAATCACCACCAGGGTTCCAGCCAGGGCGAGGAGGGCGATCGCCAGGGCAATGGGACTGGCATCCGTATTGCCAACCGTCGGCAACCAGAGGGCTTCACTGAATTGCTCAGTGCCGCTCATAGAGGCCACTCCCGGACGTTTCCAGGGGCCAAAGATGAGATACAGCGCCAAGCCATCGGCGACAAAGTTGAGTCCCAACCCCGCAAAAATTTCGTTGATCCGCCCGTAGACGTTTAATACACCCGCCAGCAGCCCCCACAGCATTCCTCCCAGTGCGCCCATCAGAATTGCCAGGGTAATCACCAGTGCAGGCGGCAGGCTGGTTTCAAACAGACGAATCGGGATCATGGAGGCGATCGCTCCCGCCACAATCTGTCCTTCGATCCCCAGGTTATACAGTCCTGCCGTAAAGGTAAAAATTAACCCGCAGGCGCATAACAGCAGCGGAGCCAGGGTGGAAACAACGCGGGCAAACTGCCCCGGCGTACCAAATGCGCCAGAGGTCATATTGGTCACCACATCCAGGGGAGACGCGCCGGACAAAATAATAATGACGGCGATGAAAACGAGGGCGATCGCCAGGGAGCCAAGCTGGTAGTAGAGAGTGCGCGTCATGGGCGGAAGGGAGAGCCAGATTGCAGTAGAGACAAACTCACCTTACTACAAGGGGGGCGATCGCTGTATTCGCAATAAACCCTGAAAACCCAAATTCTGGAAGGCGCAACGCTGTAGCGTCGCGCCTTCCAGAATTTGGGTTTTCGGATAGACGATTAGAGAAGGAGTGGCGCGGCGCTTTGCACCACGCCGCTCCTGATGAGTTTAGCTATTGGACTGCACAGGACTGATCTGCACCGGAACCACCACAGGTTTGCCCGTCATCTGGCGCAGTTCATAGTTCACACTCTGGCCACCGGAAGGACAGCACAGCGCATCGGAGTCCTTATAGCGATTAAACTCTGCAAAAAGATTGGTTTCACTGATCAGAAACACCCGTGACGAACTGCCATCAGACCGGGAATCCATCGGTCTGGGGGACAGCGTTCCGGCAAACGTATTCCCTGAGAAGACAAACTCCTGGTATCCCAGTGGACGACACATACCGTCAAAGCCTGTCATTGCAGTCACCACTGAAGTTGTGTTGTAGACTTGCACCGCGCCCACCAGCTTCCAGCCTGCACCCACCAGGGCGCGATCGTTTGCTGTAGCGGGGGAACGCACGGTGCGACCACAGTTGGGGTTATCCGAATCTCCCGTGGAGGTGGCTCTGGGAATGGCTGCACCGGGTTGGTTCCAGTTGGTCACGGGGCGATCGAGCCAGGAATTAGCAGGTGCAGGGGAGGGAGAGGGAGAGGGAGAGGAAGATTGGGCCAGGGAAAAAGGCACCAGCGCAACGGTGGCGATCGCAGCAGCCCCCAGAAAACAGAAGAAACGATACAGCATAAGCAATCCTGGAATCGGGCAAAACGGCATGGACTTTCTGCAAAACCAATTATTGCGGTTATGGTTTCAATCCCAGGAGAGGTTTAATTTTTCTTTATCTGATCCAATGCGTGCCTTTTGCTGACTACCTGTGGGGTGGGCATCCTGCCCTTCTAGAATTGGGCGGGCAAGATGCCCACCCCAAAGAAAATCCTGGTTTTCAAGACAAAGTTGCACAATTGGTGAGATCAGATCTTGTACCAGAAACCAAAACCCTGATTCTGCCGCCGCAGTGCGGCGGCAGAATCAGGGTTTTGGTTTCTGGTGCAAGGTGCAAAATCTGGCATTACTTAATTCAGGGATGAATTTTTGTAGATAGCCGCGCTCCGCGCGGCTATCTACAAAAATTCATCTTCCCAATCAGCAATGCCCAAAATCTCAGTAATTGTAATTCAACTGGACACCTCCGCCTTCTTGAGTTAGATTAAAGCGGCAAAAATATAGCGGTTCCCACTGTTATGAGATACAGGGGGTGTGGTTGCTCTCGCCCCCAAGCAGGGGAACACCCCCTGACCCCTCAAGGGGGAATCGCCCCTGTACCCCACCCCTCACCCGCACGAGAAGTGCAATAGCTTTCGTATCTTTTGCTCTCTAAGGATTAACTCTTCAGATTGGTTGAAGAGTTAATCCTGATGTCCAGAATCGTCTGCTTGAATCATTAAATCTAGGGAGATTTTTGTGTCAAAATTGACTCCGTGGATCAATTCAAAAGCGTCATCTGTTACATCCAGGAAATCCGTTGCGATTATTGATGGCTCCCTCGACCATTATCAAAATCTTGTCTCAGCAGTGACTCCGGGTACCGATGTATTTGTCCTGGATCCCAGACTCGATGGAATCACTCAGATTACTCAATGGTTGAGCAATTATCGCAATCTGGACAGTATCCAAATTTTTTCTCACGGTGATTCGGGTCGTCTGATACTGGGCAGCACCGTTCTCAGCAGTGATACCCTCAGCCAGTATAGTCGTCAGTTGCAGCAGTGGGGCAGTTCCCTCAGTTCCCAGGGGGATATGCTGCTCTTTGGCTGCAACATCGCACGGGACAACACAACTCTGATCGATCACCTTAGCCAGATCACGGGGGCCGATATCGCTGCGTCCACCAACCTCACCGGAGCGGCGGCAGGTACAGGGGATTGGGTTCTGGAGGCAAAGACCGGAGTCATTGAAGCCCAACCCAACCTGAACTCAGAGGCGTTGCAGAACTACGATAGTGTGCTGAATGTGATTACCGTAACGAATGCCGCTGACCGGGGAGTGGGTTCCCTCAGGGCGGCGATCGCTGCTGCCCCTCCTGGCGCTCGCATCCGGTTTGCTCCAGGACTGGCTAATCGGATCATTACCCTCACCAGTGGCCAACTCGTCATCAACAAGAACCTGACAATTGATGGGGCAGGCGCGGCTAATCTCACCATCAGCGGCAATAATGCCAGTCGGGTTCTTTACGTTCAAAACGGGAGAAACCTGACCCTGCAAAATCTGATCATTGCCAACGGGCGGCTCAATGCCAGCGCTGGCGAGACAAACTTAAGGGCTGTTGCGGGTGCAGGAATTCTCGCCGAGGGTGGAAACACCCTGACCCTGGTCAACACCCAGGTTAACAACAACGTAGCCGGGTTTGGGGGCGGCGTTTACACTGGATTTCGCAACAATACCGTGATTATCAACAGCAGCTTCAACCGCAACGACGGAACAGCGGCATTTGCTGAACGGGGAGGAGGGGCGATCGCCACCAGCAGCGGCGGCAACTTAACCATTCGCGGGAGCCGCTTCACCAACAATCGGGGGATCAATGGGGGCGCAATTAATAGCCTGCTGGGTGGTCTAACGGTCGAGAATTCGGTTTTCTTCAACAATGATTCGACACCAGGAGGCACCAAACCTGGGGGCACCAGTGGCTACGGAGGGGCGATTTATACCGATGGGGCTAATGCCTCTGGCCCCAATGCAGCATCGGGTCCCATTGGGGGGACGATTACCATTCGCAACAGTCGCTTTGAACGCAATCGCGGCGCAGGCCAGGGGGGTGGCCTCTTCCTGTTTGCCTACCCACCAGACAAAGTGCTAGTGGAAGGCAACACCATTATCGGCAACTCGGTCATCCGAGATGCCGGCGGATCTGCACTGGGGGGTGGGTTACGCCACGGCAACGCCGAACTCACCATCCGCAATACAACCTTTGCGAATAATTCTGCCCTCGGTCAGGGGGGAGGCTTGTGGATTGGCGAGAATTCTCCTACTACGATTACCAACAGTACTTTTTCTGGCAACAGTGCCGCCGATGGGAGCGGTGGTGGGTTGGGTGGAGCAATCGTGCTGGTCAACTCCAACGCCAATGCGACAACGATTCGCAATACAACGATTGTCGGCAATCGGGCTGGATTTCAAGGTGGCGCGTTTTGGCTGGGCAATCAGCCCGTAACACTGGCCAACTCAATCGTCGCTAACAATACAGCAGGCAATCGCTGGAACACTTCGGTGCAAACCCGTCGATCGCTCATTGATGGCGGAGGCAATATCGAGTTTCCGGCCCCTTCTCCCAGTGACTCCAGAGTGACTACCAATAGTCAGATTGCCAATCCACTGCTGGGACCGCTCCTCGATACCGGGGGCGGCTTTCTAACGCATGTCAGACTGCCCGGTAGTCCTGCGATCGCCCTTAACGCAGGAGCAAGCAACCCTATCACCCCCAACAATGCGATCGCCTTTGTGGGCACCAGTGGCCCCGACACCCTGCTGGGTAATGCCAACAGTAACGTGATAGTCGGAAACGGCGGTGCTGATGTCTTAACAGGGGGGCGGGGGGGCGATCGCTTCACCTACAGCGGCACGAACGAGACCAGTGCCTTCCTCAACTCGCGCTTTGGAGCGGTGGATCGCATTACCGATTTTCGCGTCACGGAGGGCGATCGCATTCAGCTCAACACCGACAACAACCTGATCACCAGCGAACGGCCCCAAGCTCTGTTTTTCACTGGCTCGATTGCAGCAGGGAGCCTCATCGCAGCAGCGCGATCCGCCTACGGCGATAAGAATCGGCGTGCTGCGGGCGCACAGCGTTTGCAGCCCACCGAGGCCGTTCTGTTTGGATGGCAGCAGCGCACCTACCTATCGGTAAACGACCGATCTCCTGGCTTTACGAATCAGGATTTGCTGATCGATGTCACGGGGATTGTGCTACCCCAGAATACGGCAGTAGGAGCGTTGCCCGTGGCGACCTATTTCACCTGAATCGCGCTTACAGAGCGGTTCAAGTGCTGAAAACCCGGTTGTTTTTGTTGAGAGCCGCGCTCCGTGCGGCTCTCACAAAAACTGTGTACCTCACACGCTTGCAAAGCGTTTTAATGCTGGCTAAGAGCCTATTCGAAAACCCAAATTCCGGCAGGCGCGATGCTGTAGCATCGCGCCTGCCGGAATTTGGGTTTTCGGTTTTCGGATAGGTGCTAAGGGGTTTGCCATAAAATAAAATCCCAGTAAAACCCCAGTTTTAGTTTGGCGCGACGAAGCCGCGCCAAACTAAAACTGGTACTTTATTTCGTTGCAAGTCCCTAAGCGCGCCACCGAATTCACGTTAAATAAAAAAATAAAAAGCCGATCTTTGGTAGGGTGATGAGAAGTTGATTGGGAATTCACCTATGTTTCAGCGCGTTCTTATCTGCACTGACCTGACCGATGGTCTTCAGCGGCTGATGCAGTTCGTTCCCAGTCTGGCAGCAGGGGGAATGAAGTCCATCGTATTTCTCCACGTCGTACCTCTACCCGATGATGCCGTCCCTCGACAGGACGATACTCGAATTCAGAATTTGCGCGATCGCCTCTCTGCCCATCTATCTCCCGCACCTGAAGGCGTTGAAGTGAGACTGGAAGTGTTGATGGGCAAACCCGTGGAGTTGATTCTATCTACCATCAAAACACACGGCTCGGAACTTTTATTGATTGGCATGCCCAGCCGTAGCCTGCTCAACGAGAAGTTGTTTGGTAGCACCACGATGGGAGTTTGTGAGCGAGTCACTATTCCCGTGCTGACGTTCCGTCCCCAGCTCATCTCCAGCCTTACCCACGAGGAGTTAGATCTGCGCTGCCGCCACCTCTTTCGTCACCTGCTGATTCCCTACGACGGCAGCAAAGCCGGGAACTACCTGATTGGCAAAATTCAGGAACTGGTGCGTCAACAGGCACCCCATTCCCTGGAGCACTGTCTATTGTCTACGGTAGTGGATGAAGTGAGCCGCAACCCCAACCTGGGCAATATGGAACTGCAACAGGCACAGGTGCGGTTGGCAGAAGCATCGACCCGGATGGAAGCGGCGGGTATAAAGGCTGAGACCCAGGTTCGCAGCGGAAATGCCATTGTTGAGCTGCTGGAGAGTGCTCAGGACTGGGGAGCCAGTGCGATCGCCACAGCCTCTGACAGCCTTGGTGGGTTGCGAGAGCTGCCCGCCCCCAGTTTTTCTGGAGAGTTACTCCGGAAGAGCTGGCACCCCGTTCTTTACTTCCCGGTGCCTCGTTCAAATCCTTAGGAGATTTCCGGCAATGAATACACCCGTTGTGTGGATGTTCCCCCCGAACA
>JBIKWV010000787.1:0-3328 GCA_044356135.1 Elainellaceae cyanobacterium | reverse complement strand
TTAATTTAGCGCCGATTGTCCCGAAACGCTGACCCAGTCAGCGTTTCGGGAAAATCGGCGCGATTTAACTAAAAGTCCAGTTAGGGACTTTATTTAGCCTGCAAAAAATTGTGGTGCATCAGCTTGAGAAGCGCTGTCTTTGTGAAAGCTTCACATGGATGATCTATTGCGTTTCTCGCTCTAGTGAAGTACAGATTTTTGAGAGAGAGACCCGCGGAGCGCGGCTCTCTCTCAAAAATCTGTACCTTATCCAAGCGCGAAGCGCTATATCATCAACTTGCCTCGATTTAGCGCCTGTCGTTTACAAATACACCGTTGGAAGGATTTAGATGGAAGCCGAAACCAGAAACAATCTCTCGGATCCCAACCGCCTGGAACTGGACGATTTGGACAGAAGAATCGTCCAGTTGCTCCACAAAGATGGGCGTATGGCCTATACAGAAATTGCCAAGCGGGTAAATTTTGCTGAAGGAACAATTCGCTATCGTGTCCAGAGGTTAATTGAAACGGGTGCAATCACCATTCAGGCTTATCTCAATCCTGACAAACTGGGATATCGCCATATTGCCCTTGTGAACCTTAGCTGTACCGATCTGGAAAGAGCTGAGGTGATTGCAACTGAGCTGAGTCGCATGGATGCCATCAGCTACGTTGCTTTTACCGCAGGCCCTCACGACCTGTTCATTGAAGTCACCTATGACGACAACGATGGACTGCTGGAGTTTCTCACCCAGCTTCGGAAAATGCCGGGTGTGGTTAGCTCTCAGACGCAGACCGTGCTCAAACTACTGAAAAGTCAATACTCCTATCAGATTAAGCAATAAAATCAAAAAAATGGCTACTTTTGTCTGGATTAATCAATAATCTCAGGCAAATTTTGATTAAAACGTAAATTTGTATCCATTTATTCTTTTTCTTCGCAATCTGGCTGTTATAGTTGCTTGCAAGAACTGCCTTCTGGGTTGTATGGTCTCCAGGCTGCAACTGACTGTTGAGGTGACTGTGAAACTGTTAATGCTACGAACGGCTACAGGTGAAGTGAATCTGTCTGAGTTTCTGGTCGAAACGAGATTGGCAGGCTTCGATGGCATCGAAGGCCCCATTCCGGCCAACCCGGCTGCTAGAAAGGAGCTACGGCAACAGCTCCAGGACAACGGACTGGTTCTGATCGCTGAGTCCACTACCGGTAGTGACCTGACCGCATCTGACTGGTGGATTCCTCGTCCAGAGCGAACCGTACCAGATCACCTGGAGGATTTGCGATTGGTTGCTGAACGAGCGGTTGAGGTTGGCGCTCTGTTTGTCAATACCATGTGTGGGCGAGATAGTTGGGCCTGGTCAGAACAGGTCGATTTTTTTGGTGAAGCACTGGAGCTGGAGCAACAGATTGGTATTCCTATCAGTTTTGAGACCCATCGCTCTCGCTCACTATTTAACCCGTGGATTACCCGTGATCTCCTTCAGATCTTCCCAACCATGCAGATTACCTGTGATTTTAGCCACTGGTGTGTCGTCTGCGAGCGGCTACTCGATAGTGAATGGCCGATTCTCGAACTCTGTGCCCAACGAACGCTGCATGTACAGTGTCGGGTCGGCTATGCCCAACATGCTCAGGTTTCTGATCCACGCGCTCCTGAGTTTCAGGAAGCCCTGCTGGCTCACGAACGCTGGTGGGATTTGATCTGGCAATCTCAATTGCAGCGGGGTTTTTCGCAGGTGACCATGACTCCAGAGTTCCTCCACGACGGTTACATGCAGCTTCTCCCCTATACGGGTGCGCCTGTTGCCGATGTCTGGGAGATCAATTGCTGGATGGCTCAGCGCCAACGGCAACGCTTTGTTCAGCAGTATTCTGCTGGTTGAACGAATTGATTGCACTTCTCGTGTGGATGAGGTACGGGCGTGGGCCCCCCCCACCCCCTGTACCTCACCTGAGTGAGAACCGCTTTATTTCTGTTGCTGATTTCGGATGAATCAAAGTATACAAGTTCACTCAATCTCAAAATCCATGGTTATCTCTCCTGTCCAAATTCATTCCACTGATTTACTCGGTCAGTTACAGCAGGCGATTCTTGCAACCGCTGCTCGCCCAGCAGAGCAAGCAATTGCCCTGCCTGCTGCGGCCTACACCAGTTCTGAGTTTTACGCCTGGGAAGTAGAGCAGGTCTTCAAGCGACAGTGGTTGTGTGTTGGCCATGTGTCCCAACTGCCTCGGGTGGGCTGTTATGTAACGCTGACTCTGATGAATGAACCCTTACTGGTCGTGCGGGGTAGAGACGGACAAATTCGTGTGTTTTCCCGCGTTTGTCCTCATCGGGGCATGGAAATTCTGCCTCCAGATTATGGTCATCCGACCCAGGGCGATCGCCAGCATTTTCGCTGCTCCTACCACCACTGGACGTTTGGCCTAGAGGGACAACTCCTGGGTGCTCCGCAGATGCAGGAGTCCGAGGTATTTGATCGTGAAAAAAACTGTTTGCGGCCTTATCGAACGGAAATCTGGCAGGGCTTTATTTTCTTTACCTTCAGTCCTGAACTTCCCCCGCTGCAAGCGTTTTACAGTGGCCTGACTCCTTATGTGGAGCGATGGCAGATCGACCAGATGCAGGTTGTTGCAAGCCTGGAATGGGATTGCGCTTTTAATTGGAAAGTGCTGGTTGAGAATTTTATGGAGGCATACCATCACCTGGGAGCGCATTACCGCACCTTTGAGCCAATGATGCCAGCCGCCACAACCTGGACAGAACCAGAGACCCCCAATTACGTTGTCTGCCATCTCCCCTTTACTCAATCCATGCAGACAGAAATAAAGGCTGGAGAAATGGCCTGGACGTTTCCGCTGCCAGCCAACTTGACCCAAACCGATTTGCTGGAATACACAGTGTATCTGGGTGAGCCTGACTTTTTACTCTTTGTTGGCCCTGATCGCGTCTACTGGTATTTGTTAGTCCCCGAAGGGCCGGAACGGATGAAGCTTTATACAACTCTGTTAATTCGACCTGAGGGCCAGCAGAACGAGAACTACCCGGCCATTCTGGAACAGGAAATTGAGGCATTAAAACGCTTTCACCTGGAAGATATGGAGGTCTGCACCGCTGTGCAACGGGGGCTACATTCTGCCACGTACCAACCTGGCCCCCTCAGCCATTTAGAGATGCCTATCTATCTGTTCCAGCGGTATCTGGCGCGATGTATTGGGTCTGCTGCGCCAGACCTGGATCTTAATCAGTCCTGATCGACAGAGCGATTGTCGAAAACTCAATAAAATTGGCATCTATTTTATTAATTCGCAAACAATCTCGGCGAAAGATGTGAATGTATCAATAAA
>JBIKWV010000049.1:0-11705 GCA_044356135.1 Elainellaceae cyanobacterium | reverse complement strand
ACAATTCGCTGAAACTTCTGGCAGGCACATCGGGTTTCGCCACAATCTCCACTACTTTATTCTTTGCTTGTGGATCAAATAGTGCTTCAACGCAGACCTGGGCCACTTTGCTGCGGGGAATTCTTCCCTCAAACAGCGTGTCGGAATTTGACATCACAATTGAATCCGAATTCTCTTCTTCAAGTAATCCACCAGGACGGACGATCGTGTAGGGCACACCACTACCCTGGAGGTACTCCTCCGCCCGCTTTTTCCAGACTAGAATCAGCCAGAACAAATTCAGCGGGTGAAAGAACTGTGACACACATAGCGAAGACACCATGACAAATTGCTGAATCCCCGCTGCCTTCGATAAATCCACCAGATTCTTCGTGCCTTCGTAGTCCACCCTGTAGGGGCCAGTGGGGTCAAAGCTGGGGGCTGCTCCTGTGGCAGAAAACACAACGGTACATTGGGCGATCGCTGTTCTAATCGTTTCTGGCTGCAACACATCCCCCACCACCAGTTCGACCCCGGCGGGCAGCATCTCCCTGGCCTTTCCCTCATCCCGCACCTGGGCCACCACGGCGATCTCGCGCTGCACCAGTTCTTCCACAATTCGCCGTCCGGTTCGTCCCGTCGCGCCTGCGACAAATGCTTTCATGGCTTACTGCCCTATCTTCTAGAGTTTGTATTGCACGTCTCCGGTTGAGGAGAAGTTCCAGGGGATGTGCCCCTTGAGAGGGCAGGGGGCACACCCCCTGTGGGGCGCACTGCCCCCACACCCCCTTGTACCTGATGCTGACGAAAACCGCTATATCAGGTGTCAACAGAAGTGCTGAAACCCATCATGCGCCTCACTGACCAGGTTAGGGACTTGCCATAAAATAAAATTCCAGCAAACCCCCAGTTTTAGTTTGGCGCGGCTCCGCTGCGCCAAACTAAAACTGGGGGTTACAGCGCTTTGCGCTGAGATAAAACCAAAGTTTTTGTTGAGAGCCTCGCGGAGCGAGGCTCTCAACAAAAACTTTGTACCACACGCGCTTGCAAAGCGCTGTATTTCGTTGCAAGTCCCTTATCTTCTCCGTAAATTAACCGGATGTAAACGCCTGATAGGTAGAACTGTTGTCCCACTTTTCAGTAAATCAAGCATGGTTGGGCCTCAAGCGGCAGGGCTAAGCTGGGCACAGCATCGGGGCTACGAATGTTGGGAGCGGTGATTTTGCCGCTCCCAGAATCCTTGCAAATGCTTTAAACTAACCAGACAGAAACCTGCTGGCGATTGCTGCTGAATCTGTTATGGTGGTTGAGAAGTTGCAGCTTCAAGCCTGGTGACGGGTTCGAAGCGGTTGTATCGGGTACCATTCCAGCATTCTTCGAAATGTTGGATGTGGTTTTGAGTAGCGTCGAGTGTTCCAGGAATCCGCCAATGGTGCGGGCAATCCATTGTCAAACACAGATTTGGCAGCAAATTGTACAGGTGTTGCAGGACGCGAAGGTATGCAGGCAAATTCAGCAGAGCATCAGCCCCAAGAACACTCCAGCGCGATTTTAGGTGTTACCTCCAGTTATGTAGACAGCGTTTCTCCCGAACCGGAGAGCCTCCACGACGTCGAACCCATTCATTTCCAGGGCTTCTACGAAAGCTGCATGGAAATGTATGCTGATGCGGCGACGGTAGGTTCCTATCTCAATTCCCATCGAGACTGGTTCCTTCGGTGTGCCAGTCCCATGAAGGCTGACCCCCTCAGGGAGAACGGCTATGCCCTCACTATCGGTCGCTTTGGCGCGTTGGGATACGATGTCGAACCCAAAATTGGCCTGGATCTTTTGCCTCCCGATGCCCAGGGCGTTTATCGGATTGAAACGATTGCGATTCCTGACTATACGGCTCCGGGTTACGAGGTTGACTTCAAAGCCTGCCTGCAACTGGTTGAAAGCCAGAGCGCTGACCGGATAGCTGCCCCAGTCATCACCCAGGTGCAATGGGAACTCCACCTTGATGTGGCAATCCAGTTTCCCCGGTTCATCTACGCGCTGCCCCGCCACCTGATTCAATCCACGGGTGATCGCCTGCTCAACCAGATTGTGCGTCAGGTCTCCCGCTGCCTGACTTATAAAGTTCAGGAAGACTTCCACAGTACTTGCGGCATCTCCTTCGGCAAAAAGCGCAAAAAATTCTGGAATCGGGGACCCGCGAACGAAGCATAGTTGAATTCAGACATACTGGGGGTGAGCAATCACCCCCTTTTGTTTTCTCTCTCCCGATCCCCTCTGCTTGTTATGCTCCGCCCCTCCGCCAAAACTCTCCGTCGCCTGCTGGTGGGCGATCGCCGTCTCGCCATCTTTGAAGCCTGCGTTATCGGGGTGGTGTCTGGACTGGCGGCAGTTCTACTCAAACAGGGGATTGGCGTGGTTGGAGGATGGCGGATTGAAGCTTCCTACGCCCTTCCTGCCTGGTTTGTTCTGCCCATTGTCGGACTTTTGGGTGGGTGGCTGGCTGGCTTTTTGATCGAACGATTGGCCCCTGAAGCCGCAGGAAGCGGCATTCCCCAGGTCAAAGCGGCCCTGGCCAATGTGCCGATGGTGCTCAATCTGAGGGTCGCCCTGGTCAAAATGGTCAGTGTCATTCTGGTGCTGGGGGCAGGACTCAACCTGGGACGGCAGGGCCCAACGGTGCAGGTAGGGGCGGCACTGGCGGCACAGCTCAGCCAATGGATTCCTACATCCCCGGAATACCGACGGCAACTGATTGCAGCGGGGGCAGCGGCAGGTCTGGCGGCAGGGTTCAACGCCCCGATCGCCGGAGTGCTGTTCGTGGTTGAAGAATTTTTGCAGGATTTTTCTGGCCTTACCCTGGGCACAGCAATCCTCGCCTCTTTCGTTGGTGCGGTTGTCTCCCGTGTGCTGGGTGGTCGGAGTCTCAATCTCGACCTGCCTGCCTCCGACCAGGCCAGCTTTTTTCTCCAGGATGTACCGATGGTAGCCCTTCTGGGCTTGCTGGCGGGTTTACTTGGGGCGCTGTTCAGTCGAGGAATTTTCACCGGACTGACCTTTAACCGCAAAGTCTTACAGGTGGGTCTTCCCCTCAGGATTGCACTGGCGGGACTGGTGACGGGGCTGATGGTGATGCTTCTCCCCCCGCCGTTCCGAGACAATACGGGGCTTCAGGATTTTCTCACCAGCGGTGATGCGGCATGGCAGATTACACTGCTTGCTTTCGCCGTGAAATTTTTGCTGACTCTGATCGCCTATGGCTCCGGGGCACCGGGGGGAATCTTTGCCCCATCGCTCGTATTGGGCGCTTCCCTGGGCACGATGGTCGGTTCTGGTGCTCATGTTCTGCAAGACTCATGGGGGCTGACGGGGCTGAGCGAGGTAAGTCCCATCTCTACTTACGCTCTGGCGGGGGCGGGAGCTTTTTTCAGTGCTGTTACCCGAGGCCCGATCACGGCGATCGTCATCGTCTTTGAGAGTACGACCGATTTCAATCTGGTGCTGCCCCTGATGATCGGCTCAGTCACCGCCTACCTGATCGCCCATCGCCTTGTCGGTGGCTCTATCTACAATCACCTGCTGGCTTTCAGCGGTATTCATCTGGAATCCATGCCCAAAGGGGGGGTGTGGCAGGAACTCACAGCCGCTCATCTGATGCAGCGACGGGTCGAAACTCTCTCCACTGGCATGAGGTTAACTGAGGCCATGCAGGCATTCTCCCGATCGCACCACCGGGGATTTCCAGTGATGGAGGGCGATCGCCTTGCAGGTATTGTTACCCAAAGTGATCTGGCAGACCCCAGTCGCCGTCCCCCTAACCCTGACGACGCTACTCTGGTGGAAATCATGACGCCCCACCCCGTCACCGTCAGTCCCGACGACCCCCTCACCCATGTTCTGTACCTGCTCAACCGCTTCAAATTGAGCCGACTGCCCGTCACCGAAGGGCAGAAACTGGTTGGGATCATCACCCGCGCCGATATTATTCGCGCCGAATCGGACCACCTCAGCGGTGAAGTCAAAACATTCGGTCCCCAGCCCGAACCCTCCTACACGGTGTACCAGACGCGCTCACCTGCTACTGGAACAGGGCGGATTCTGCTGCCCCTGAGTAATCCCCAGACCGCGCCCACGTTGATGAAACTGGCAGTGGCGATCGCCCAGGAGCGTGGCTATGAGCTAGAACTTTTGCAGGTGATGATCGTTCCCCGTTCCCGCGCTCCTGCAGAAACGCCTGTTCGGACGACCGCCAGTCGGCGGCTGCTGCGTCAAATTGAACATCTAGGGAAGAATAAACAGGTGCCCGTTCACACCCAGATCCGGGTTGCCCACGATGCCTCCCAGGCCATCCTGGAAACAATTCAGGAGCGCCACATTGATCTGGTGTTGATGGGCTGGAAAGGAGAAACGACGACACCGGGACGGGTATTTGGCAATGTTGTGGATACCCTCATTCGGCAGGCCCCCTGTGAGGTGGTGCTGGTTAAGCTGGCGGGGGCGATCGCCTTCCATCACTGGCTGATTCCCATTGCAGGTGGCCCGAATGCTGAACTCGCCCTCAAGCTCCTGCCTGCGTTGACCACCCTCAGCCCCCATCCTCAGGTGCGCGTCTGTCAGGTGTTTCCTCGCAATGTTGCTGCCTCTGACACTTCTCTTTTGCAGGAGGCGGTTTCTACGCTGCACCGTCACATCCGGGGGCCTGTGCTGGCTCGCCCCCTCTGGGACGATATGGTATCCGATGCGATTATTCAATTGGCCTGGTCAGAGTCCTGTCATGTGATTGTGCTCGGTGCCAGTCGGGAGGGGCTGCTGAAGCAGGCGATTCAGGGCAATATCCCGGAGTCGATCGCCCGTCAGAGCAACCGCACGGTGATTCTGGTGCGAGGCGCTGACCAGAGCTGAACAGAGGCAGTGCGTCGCACTGCCTCTGTTCAGTTTTTTTCCTTGTAATGCCGCAAAACGCTCTCTCAGAGAGCGTTTTGCGGCAAATCTAACTTTAACGCCGATTTCCCTGAAACGCTGACTTCGTCAGCGTTTCAGGGAAATCGGCGCAGTTCAGTCAAAAGTCCAGTTTTAGAAGATAAACACCAGCCGAATCTGCAATTCTTTTTCCTGATGGTGGAGTTCAATCCTCCGAATGAATTCCCGGAAATAGAAGCGGCGCTCTGCCTCGGAAAGATCCTGCCAGAACTGGGGGAGAGAGGCAACCTGGGCGATCGCCCGCAGGTTCACCGGGGGAAGCTGTGCCATCTGAGCCTGGAGCTGGGCGATTTCTGTTTTCAGGTGAAAGACTCGCAGCGCGGCTGTTTCTTCATCCAGAATGCCGTCTTTGGTCAGTGCCGGAAGTTGCTCCAGAACGGCCTGTTTGGCGTTGATCTGGGCGGTAAAGTCCTGCTTCAGAGCATCCACGCTGGGTACCATTAAGCCGTCAATCGCACGAGGCAGGTCTTCGCAAATGCGCTGAATCGTCTGCTCCAGCACCAGGTTGTAGGGGATCGCTTTGCAGCGGGGGGACTGAGGGCAGGCGACAGGACGCAGGTAGAGATACTCCTGAGTGTGGCGAGGAGCAGTGACCCGTGTGACTGTCATGGGCGACTGACAGGTATGACAGGTGACCAGGCCAGCGAGGGAACGGGGGGCACTGGCGGATCGAGCGGCAAGACTGCGATTGCGGCGCAACAGGCGATCGATCTGGGCGGATTCTGCTTCTGACAAAAGCGCGGTATGGGTGTTGGGGATGACTTCCCCCGTCTGGTACTCCAGGTTGCCCCGGTAGATGGCGCTGGTGAGCCAGCGTTGCCCAGTGGAGGGCGAGATTCGCTTGTTGAATTTTTCCTGGAGGTGGCGGACGCTACCGCGCAGGGATCCGTACAGCAGGAAGTGTTCAAAAAAAGCTCGAACGATTGGCGCAGCGGTGCGGTCTACAACGTAGTGGGCTTTGCCGCGTCGATATCCAAAGGGGGCTTTGCCGGGAGGCGGGAGTGCCTGAACCCGATTACGGGCATGGGTCTGACGCAGACGATGCGAGATGGGTTTTGCCTGGGTTTCAGAGTCAGACTGCTGTGCCTGTAGGTTCTGGAGGAGGGTGAGCAGATCGGAGGCTTTGAGGCCAGTATCCCCCAGCAGTGCTTCGGTGGGGATCACCTGTATATCAAGGGCTTGGAGTTCCAGGAGGCGATCGCCCACTTCCTCGGGGGAATCGCCCAGAACGCTCAATCGCTCCACAAACAGCACCTGTACTGACTCAACTCGACAGTCGGAGATGAGCTGTTGGAGCTGAGCGCGATCGCCCCGGTCTTGATAAATCCGGTCGGCTAATGTCAGCCAAAAAGCACTACCAGGAACAGTCTCCTGTTGCAAATCGATGTGAGAATATGCAATGGCTTTCATGCAGGGGTGAGAGAACCGGAATTTTCAGTCTCAGGCGATTTCTACGGAATGATGCGATCCTAGCGTTCAATCCTGATGCACTGGATGGAACATTGGATTTTTCCGACCCATCCAACTGAAATTTCTGCTCCCCGGTTTTACATCGCTTTGCAAGCGCGTCTGGTACAAAGTTTTTGTTGAGCGCTGCGCGGAGCGCAGCGCTCAACAAAAACTTTGGTTCTATAATCAGCGCAAAGCGCTGTATGCATAACTCCTCAGAAGCAAAAACCCCTAAAATTATCGAATACTCTTGCAGGGATAGACCATGAGTTCGATCCTCCACTCATCAGACGACGCATTTCATTCCACCGCAACCGACTCGAAAAACGGCTCAGAGAAGGACTCTGATATTCCGCCAACAGCGAGTGCTGACCTGTTTTTGCGTCTCCGCCTCAAGATTGTGGAGGATTTGTGGGAACTAGTGTTGCAGCAGGAATGTGGTCAGCAGCTCGTTGATTTGCTGCGACAGTTGCGCTCCATGTGTTCTCCAGAAGGGCAGGCCCAGGAAGAGGAATCCGAGGCGTTGAAGCTGATTGAAAAGCTGGATCTGAACGATGCGATCCGTGCGGCTCGTGCCTTTGCCTTGTATTTTCAGTTGATCAACATTGTTGAGCAGCATTACGAACAGCGGGGCCAACAGCAGCAGTACCGCGCCGCCTACGAGAGTATCGCCACCGAGCAGGCACTGGTCAGCCACGACCCTGAGGCATTTGGCAGCGGCCTCCACGCTGATTTTCTGGAGCGCACCCTGCACGACCAGGCGATGTCTCGTCGTGAAGCCAGCACCTTCCAGGGGCTATTTCCCAAGCTCCACAGCCTCAATGTGCCGCCCCGTCAGATCCAGAACCTGATCAACGATCTGGATATCCGTTTGGTCTTCACCGCTCATCCAACGGAAATTGTCCGGCATACGATTCGAGACAAACAGCGTCGAATTTCTCGTATTCTGCGCCAGCTTGATCAGGTAGATGAGGGCGTTCGGGACTCCAGCATCTCAGCTTCCTGGGAAGGTGAGATGCTGCGAGACCAACTGATGGAGGAAATCCGCCTGTGGTGGCGTACCGATGAGCTGCACCAGTTCAAACCCACAGTGCTCGACGAGGTAGATTTCACTCTGCACTATTTTCAGGAAGTTCTGTTCGACGCAATTCCCCAGCTCTACCATCGGCTGCGGCGATCGCTCCAGACCACCTTCCCTGATCTCCAGCCACCCCGCTACGACTTCTGCAAGTTTGGCTCCTGGGTCGGTTCCGATCGCGACGGCAATCCCTCCGTTACCCCCCAGATCACCTGGAAGACGGCCTGCTTCCAGCGCAATCTAGTGCTGGAGAAGTACATTGGCTCGGTCAAACACCTGATCACCCTGCTGAGCCTGAGCCTGCACTGGAGCGACGTGCTGCCCGACCTGCTGGAGTCCCTGGAGCAGGACCAGGTGCAGATGCCAGAGGTGTACGAGCAGCTTGCGGTGCGCTATCGGCAGGAACCCTATCGACTGAAGCTGGCCTACGTGCAGAAGCGACTGGAAAATACGCGCGATCGCAGCCAGAAGCTGTTTGAGAGCGAAACCTTCCAGGACGATGTGCTGGATGTATCCCCCCACGCGCTGTACCGTTCTGGGGATCAATTTTTGGATGAATTGCGGCTGATCGAGCGCAGTCTGAAGGATACGGGACTGGGCTGCCGCGAACTGGAGAACCTGATCTGTCAGGTCGAGGTGTACGGCTTCAACCTTGCCCAGCTAGACATCCGCCAGGAAAGCCCCCGCCACTCTGACACCCTGAGCGAGGTGGCTGAATACCTGCAAATTCTCCCGCGCCCCTACAACGAACTCTCGGAGGAGGAGCGGTGTGTCTGGTTGGCAAAGGAACTTCAAACGCGCCGACCCCTGATTCCCACGGAACTGCCGTTTTCTGAGAAAGCCTGCGAGGCAATTGAGACTTTCCGTATGGTGCGCAAACTGCACCAGGAATTTGGCCCTAAAATCTGCCAGACCTACATTATCAGCATGAGCCACCACGCCAGCGATCTGCTGGAGGTATTGCTGCTGGCAAAGGAAGCCGGACTCTATGATCCTGCGACAGGCACAGGTTCTCTTCATGTCGTACCGCTGTTTGAAACAGTAGAAGATTTGCAGCGCGCTCCTGCGGTCATGCGCCAACTGTTTGAGATGCCCTTCTACCGGGCCTATCTGGATGGCGGGTACAACGCCAAGGCGAATAATGAACTAGGTGAGGCTGCCGACTCCGGTGACGGTGCCCCCTGCTGCCCCCTGCTGTCCTCCTTGCAGGAAGTGATGCTGGGCTATTCCGACAGCAATAAGGACTCCGGTTTCCTCAGCAGCAACTGGGAAATTCACAAAGCACAGCAGGCACTCCAGCGCCTGGCAGAAGAATATAGCATCGTGCTGCGCATCTTCCACGGACGGGGTGGTTCTGTCGGGCGTGGGGGTGGCCCTGCTTACGAAGCTATCCTGGCGCAGCCCGGACGCAGCGTTTGTGGACGCATCAAGATTACTGAGCAGGGCGAAGTGCTGGCCTCGAAGTACAACCTGCCGGAACTGGCACTGTATAACCTGGAGACGATCGCCACCGCCGTAATCCAGGCCAGCCTGCTGCGCAACGGTTTCGACGACATCCAGCCCTGGCACGAGATCATGGAGGAACTGGCGGCTCGTTCGCGCAAGCACTACCGGGCGCTGATCTACGAGCAACCGGAGTTTGTAGAGTTCTTCCACCAGGTCACGCCAATCGAGGAGATCAGCCAACTGCAAATCAGCTCCCGCCCTGCCCGTCGAGGCGGAAAACGCGACCTGGCTAGCCTGCGGGCGATTCCCTGGGTGTTTAGCTGGACGCAGACCCGCTTCTTGCTGCCCTCCTGGTACGGGGTTGGCACTGCGCTTAAGGAGTTTCTGGACGAAGCACCAGAGGAGAACCTGAAGCTGCTGCGCTACTTCTACTACAAGTGGCCTTTCTTTAAAATGGCGATCTCGAAGTGCGAAATGACCCTCTCGAAGGTAGACCTGCAAATCGCCAACTACTACGTGCGAGAACTCACCCAGCAGGAGAACCGCGATAGCTTCGACCAACTGTTCGACCAGATCGCCAGTGAGTTTCACCTGACCCGCGATCTGGTTCTCATGATCACGGGCCACAAGAAACTGCTGGACGGTGACCCCGAACTCCAGCGATCCGTTCAGTTGAGAAACGGTACGATTGTGCCGCTGGGCTTCCTGCAAGTGTCCCTGCTGAAGCGGCTACGGCAGCACAAGTCTCAGGCGGCAACCGGGGTGGTGCGATCGCGCTACAGCCGCGGTGAACTGCTGCGGGGGGCGTTGCTAACGATCAACGGAATTGCGGCGGGGATGCGGAATACGGGTTGATTAGTAAGGGCGACACGGTCGTTCGCCCCTACAGTGTTGACTGATGGATCGGTTTAACCCATGGCCTCCGCAACCACCTGTCCGATCGCCCCCCTTTGCTCCGCGTCATATCCCCAGCGATCCAGAAACGCCTGGTAGGAGCCATCTCCGGTTGTGACGCTCTGCTGGAGCTGCTGGAGCTTTTCAGCCAGTTCCGGTGACTGGAGCAGGGCGATCAGTTGGGTGGTGCGCGATCGCACCCGGTCAGACCCCTGCGCCATTGTCTCATTGCCGTTGCGTCGGTGAGTAATTGCCATTGCAGAAGACATGGCCAGATTTTTGGTCAGGAGTTCACCCACGACTTCAGGCGCGGAGCGGAGCGCCTGGATAATCGCAGCGGTAGGGTAATCCGCGATCGCACTCTCCCCTGTCAGATAGGTCACAAAAAAGCCGCGTGCGCCGTTCTGGGTCTGCACCAGGCTGGCGATCGCCTGTTCCACTTCTGCTTCATCAGGGGCTTGCTGTTCCAGGTGGGTGAGGAGATTCTGGGTGAAGGCGATCGCCTCCTCAAACGAAATGTCCTCTGGTACGGTCTGCAATTCAGCCATAGCGTTTGTCCAAGCGTTGTCGATAATAATAAACTCCCGTACACTAAGATTAACCCTAGAACATTCGTACGCTATGCTGCCGTCCTGGCTACGGCGTTTAATTATTTGATCTCATGGCGATCATTTCCTCTAAACAGCCTCCTGCTGACAATCCCGAACAACCCCCCGTCCAGAAGTCTGTCAAAAAGACTGCTGAGAAAGCGCTCGAAAAGACAGAGGAGAAACTGCGGCGATCGCCGGACCCCCTCTTGCAGCCCGATCGCCAGCTTGAAGAAGCAGGCAAACCCGAAGACAGCATTCGCCCCCAGCGGCTAGAAGACTACATTGGCCAGAGAGACCTCAAGGAAGTGCTGGCGATCGCCATCAAAGCTGCCCAGGCGCGGGGCGAAACCCTGGATCATTTGCTGCTCTATGGTCCCCCTGGACTGGGAAAAACCACCATGTCGCTGATCCTGGCGGCAGAGATGGGAGTCAACTGCAAAATCACCAGCGCCCCTGCCCTGGAGCGTCCCCGCGACATTGTGGGCCTGCTGCTGAGCCTGCAACCGGGGGATGTGCTGTTTATCGACGAAATCCACCGACTGCCCAGGGTCACCGAGGAGATGCTGTACCCCGCCATGGAGGACTATCGCCTGGATATCCCCATCGGCAAAGGGCAGAGCGCCCGCACCCGCAGCATGAATCTGCCCCGGTTTACGCTGGTGGGGGCAACGACCCGTGCTGGAGCTTTGACCTCGCCGCTGCGCGATCGCTTCGGTCTAGTCCAGCGCCTGCGCTTCTACGACATTGACGAACTGGTGCAGATCATTCTTCGCGCCTCTGAAATCATTAAAGCGCCCCTGTCGCCGGATGGAGCCGCTGAGATTGCCCGCCGCTCCAGAGGCACGCCCCGAATTGCCAACCGTCTGCTGCGGCGGGTGCGCGACTACGTGCAGGTGAAAGCCGCAGGAGCGTTGATTAATGGGGCGATCGCCGCCGAAGCCCTGGAGCTGTTCAATGTCGATCCCTGTGGGCTGGATTGGACCGATCGTCGCATGCTCACCTTCATCATTGAAAATTACGGTGGCGGTCCAGTTGGCCTCGACACCCTGGCCGCTGCCACCGGAGAAGACGCACAGACCATCGAAGAGGTCTACGAACCCTACCTGATGCAGATTGGCTACCTGAACCGCACCCCTCGCGGCCGCATGGCCACCGCTGCTGCATGGAAGCATCTGGGGTATAAGCCGCCGGAGAGCCAGCTTTCGATTTTGGGGTAAATGGGTGGATGGGTGGATGGGTGGATCTTTCGACAGGCTCAAGAACAGGGTGGATGGGTGGATGGGTGGATGGGT
>JBIKWV010000786.1:0-3331 GCA_044356135.1 Elainellaceae cyanobacterium | reverse complement strand
CGCCACGCTGAAACTGGGATTTTATTGGGATTTTATTTTATGGCAAGCCCCTTACTGCGGAATTGTAATGTCTACCGGAGTCACCTTCATTCCTGGTGCGATCGTTTCCAGACCCGGTTTAATCCCTGCATTATTTCCAACGACGAGAATGGCGAGATCTTCCGGCTTCAGATAGCGCTGGGCGGCACGCTGAATATCCGCAGGCGTCGTCGCTTCAACTTCCCGGCGATACCGGAAGATAAAGTCCATCGGATAGTCATAGTATTCATAGCGCATCAGGCGCGACATCGTTTGCGCAGGCGTCTGGAAATTAAAGATAAACCCGTTCAGCACGGATTCCTTGGCCAGCTTCAGTTCTGCATCGGTGACCGGAGTCGTGCGTACTTTCTGGATCTCCGAGAGCATTGATTTGATAAAGGGAACGGTTGTCTCCGTGCGAGTCTGACCGCCGCCGACAAAGAGACCGGGATAGTCAAAGCGGGGACTCCAGAAACCGTAGACCACGTAGGCAAGACCCTGGCGCGATCGCACCTCATTCACCAGTCGTCCGCCAAAGTTGTTCAGCACCTCATTCATCACCGTCAGTGGCGTGTAATCGGGGTCGATCAGCCGTCCGCCCAGGTGCCCCATCTGGATGTAGCTCTGGGTCAGGTTGGGCTGGTCCACCAGAAAGATACCCTTCTTCGCCTGGGTGACTGGGGGAAGAGGGGCAAAATCGGGCTTTTTGACGTTGGGATTGGCGGGCCAGTTGCCCAGGGTGCGTTCGATCAGGGCACGCATCTTCTGGCTGTCGAAGTCCCCCACAATCCCCATCAGAACGTTGTTGGGATGGAAGTACTTCTGGTGGAAGGCGATCACATCCTCGCGGGAAATCTTGTTTAGCGTGGCGTACTCCACCGTGCGGGCATAGGGGCTATCTGCACCGTAGATCAGCTTCTGAAACTCCCGTCCGGTGATACCATCGGGGTCATCGTTACGGCGGGCGATGCCCCCTTTGAACTGGGTCTTCACCAGCTCAATCTTGTCCTCTGGGAAGGCTGGATTGCGCAGCACGTCGGCAAAGATTGTGAATACTTCCTCCAGGTCTTCGCTGAGGGCGCTGAAGCCTGCACTACCGACACCAACATCAATTCCGGTTTCCACGGAAGCGGCGCGACGCTCCAGCAGAGCATTCAGTTCGTCTCCAGAGCGGGTGGCGGTGCCTCCAGTGCGCATGACGCTGCCGACGATGCTGGCCAGACCCACCTCGTCACCCGGTTCCCAGCGACTGCCAGTACGGATCATGGTGGTGCCGCCGACCAGGGGCAGTTCGTGATCCTCCACCAGATACACCACCAGACCGTTGGGCAGTTCAAACCGGGTGTAGTCGGGGAGTTTAATCTCCGGCAACGGTGGATAGGTGAGTTCGGTGTAGTGTCGGGCGGGGGTGGCCTGAGCAGGAAGGGGATTGAGCCAGACACCCAGGAGTGCAACGGCGGCGATCGCCCCTAGAAACAGGCTGAGGAACCGGGTGCGTTTGGTTGGAGACATGGAGCGCAGATGTGAGGGATGGTGGGTGGGGATGGAGGTGGAGTAAGAATGAACGCAGATGAATGCAGATATCTGAGGGGCATCTGCGTTGTTAGCCTCTGGGTTGTGGGGTTGTGGGGGGTGGGGAATTGCCTGGAGTACCACTTTCCAGGGGGAGGAGGCGTCCAATCGTCTTTTTGGTGGGGACGAAGGTGGATTTGGCGATGCGCTGGACATCGGCGGCGGTTACGGCATCGATTTGTTTGAGTTCCTCGAAGAGATTGCGCCAGTCGCCCGTTTTAGCTTCGTATTCGGGGAGGAGGCTGGACATGCCTTCGTTGGAGGCGAGGAGACGCAGGAGTCCGGCACGCGCCTGGGTTTTGACGCGATCGAGTTCTTCGGCGGTAACGGGTTCGTTCTTGAGCCGCTCCAGTTCCCGGTCGAGGACAGCTTTTACGTCGTCAATGGTTTTGCCAGGGGCGGTGAGAGCGTAGAACATCATCATGTTGGGGTAGCGATCGCCCGGAAATCCATTGGCGATCTGGGCGCTGAGGGCAACCTTCGACTCGATCATGGATTTGTAGAAGCGGGAGGTGCGTCCGTCGGTCAGCAGCGCGGTGATCATCTGGTAAACAACGTCGTCGCGGTTGCCCACTGCGGGGCGCTGGTAGCCTTCCAGATACCAGGGCTGGGTTTGCAGGCGGACGGTGACTTCGCGGGGTGCCGTTTGCTGAGGGGCGGTGGCTTTGACTTCGGGGGCGCTGGAGCGCACTGTGTAGCGACCGAAGTAGGTCTGGGCGTATCGCTTCACCTGGGCGGGATCTACGTCACCCACGATAGAAACAATGATGTGGTCGGGGGTATAGTACGCCTCAAAGAAGTCGGCGATATCTTTGCGGGTGAGGTTGCGCAGGTCTGCCTCATAACCAATCACAGGTCGTCCGTAGGGGTGACCAGGATAGGCGGTTTTCAGGAACTCTTCTACCATCTTGCCGATGGGGGAGTTGTCGGTTCGCAGTCGCCGCTCCTCCAGAATGACATCCTTTTCTTCGTAGAACTCCCGGAATACGGGGTCAAGGAAGCGCTCGGATTCCAGGGACATCCATAGCTCTAATTTGTTTGCGGGGAAGCTATAGAAGTATCGGGTAGCGTCGGCGGAGGTGGTGGCATTCAATCCCTGACCGCCAGATCGCTCGACGATCTGGCCATACTCGTTCTGCTTGACCAGTTTGGCGGCCTCGGTGCGAACGCGGTCAAATTCCTGCTGGAGCTTGCTGATCTCCTCAGCACTCTGATTGGCTGCTTTGGCGGCCTGGATCTGGTCAAACAGTACGTCCATCTGCTCCATCAGGCGTTTTTCCTGGGGGTAGTTGGCGGTGCCGATGAGGGTCGTTCCTTTAAAGGCCAGGTGTTCCAGGAAGTGCGCTGCTCCGGTTTTTCCCGGTGCTTCGTAGGCTGCGCCAATATCCACGTAGGTCATGAAGGAGACCACAGGCGCTTTGTCACGGCGCAGAATGATAAACCGCATCCCGTTGTCGAGGGTGAATTCGGTGACGTTCTTCACCACGCCGTCGATGTACGACTGGAGATTGCTGGTCTGGGAGGTGGGGAGTGCAGAGGCCGACGCTTGGGGCAGACCGAAGCAAATGAGCAAAACTGTGAGTAGAAGTGCGATCGCCTGCTGGGGGAACAGAACAGGGCGATGACGGCGCAGTACAGGCACACTGGAAAAAAGCGATAGCCGCATGAACGTTGAGGAGCTAAGGATGGCCAAATTCCAGGATAATGCTTTTCAGAAATTTGTTCCCGAACAAAAGAATGA
>JBIKWV010000785.1:0-3332 GCA_044356135.1 Elainellaceae cyanobacterium | reverse complement strand
CCCCCCCTGTCCCCCCCTGGCTAAGGGGGGGACAGGGGGGGTGGTTCGGATCCCAGCGGTACAGGTTCCACCAGTTGGTGCGATCGCTGACAAAGTACAGCCGTCCATCGGGTGACCACTCCGGCTGAAAGATCGACTCCGACGCGCCACCCGCCACAAGCTGAGGTTCTCCCAGCGAACCATCTGCTTGAATAGCCGCGACCCAGAGTTGAGTCCCGTCCCACGGCATATTCGGGTGGTTCCAGCAAATCCAGCAGAGGTGGGAGCCGTCGGGGCTGAGCCGGGGCACGGCATAGAAGTCGCTGCCGGAGACGAGAATCTGGCCACCGTTGTCCTGGGCAGAACTGGGGTTTGTGGCGATCGCCACCACCGTATTGATGGGTTCGTGACCGCCTGCGGTGTGGTCTTCGCGGATGCAGATGAGACGATTACGCTTCCGGTCAATCACGGCATCGGCGTAGCGCAGATCCAGTTCTGGCGTAATCGCTACAGGTTGGCCCTCCACTGTCTGACGGTACACCCGCTGGTCGGCAAAATTCGAGAAGTACACCACTCCATCAGCCACGATGTAAGCGCCGCCACCGTACTCATGAACGCGAGTGCGGACATTCAGGGGAGTCGGCGTGAGATCCGTGGTCTGGCCATCGGGCGTGCGCCGGACAACCACGCTTCGCCCACCTTCCGTCGGTCGCCCTTCGCTCCAGTAGACGTCTGCTCCATCAATGCGCATCTCTCCCAGGCGAACTGCCCCCTGCACGATCAGGTCAGAGGTGATGGGGGATTTCCAGGAGCCGTAGGGCGCAACGTTGGGAGTCATAGCTGGGGTAGAGCGTGGAATGTACTGTGTTTGAGGATACCGCTTAATCTCGCAGGACGCAGTGAACCATCACCGTAAAATTTAGGCTTGCTACTGGGATCAGAGCCGTTTTGCCATCAGAATATCCGGCTTGCCAAAGCCGTTAGCATCCGGGATGACTCCTACAATCGAGAACCCCAGCTTTTGATAAAACGCATAGGGATGCCCACCGGGATTATGGATATTGGCAATCTGCTCGAAGAGATTGGGGTACAGGTCAACACCTGACAGGCTGGTGCGATCGCCCTCATCGTCCGTCCCCAGAAACAGCGTCTGGCCACCCCGTTGGCGCACACCGTTCTCCAGGTCAGCCACGAGCGATCGCCCAATTCCCTGCCCCCGCCAGTCGGGATGCACCAGCAGGGGATGCAGTTCCCAGGTTTTGCCCCGGTACTGACTGATCGCACCAATCCAGCCAATCACCTGACCAGAGGGGATCACTGCGATGCGGCTGATGCGGTCTTCATCGAGGGATTCCTGTACTTCCTCCAGGGCCTCCTCCAGCGTTTGCCAACCGCTCTCGATGTGGCCAAACACCGCCACCAGGAGTTCCGCTACCTGATGCATCGCCGCATCGTTGTCCGGCGTTAAATCAAGGATGGTAATCATTCCAGCAAATCCGGCTCTTCCCTCACAATCCAATCGTAAAGGGGCTGGAAGCAAAACCAGCCCAGGTGAGGTGTTCCCACCTGAGTTTGGGTGAGGTGAGCTGCCTCATGGGAGATTTTGCGGGGACTGCCTGCCGCCTCTGCCAGGAGTTGGGCTTCACAGGAGCGATCCATCGTGATGAACCACCACGCCGCCTCATCTACCGTTTGTCCAACCGTCAGCAGCCCGTGGTTTTGCAGAATGACAGCTTTGCGATCGCCCAATGTACTCGCAATTCGCTGGCCCTCCGACGTATCCAGAACCACCCCCGTATAGTCATCAAATAACGCATGGTCTTCATAGAAGGCGCAGGCGTCCTGGGTCAGGGGGTCGAGCAGTCGCCCCAGGCAGGACCAGGCTTTACCGTGGATGGAGTGGGCATGGGCAGCGGCTACCACGTCTGGGCGGGCGCTGTGAACCTGAGAGTGAATTGCAAAGGCAGCGGCGTTGACAGGGCGATCGCCCTTCACGACTTCCCCTTCGGCATTGACCAGAATCAGGTCTGAAACGCGGATGTGTCCGAAGTACATGCCGAACGGATTCACCCAGAAGTGGTCTTCAAACTCTGGGTCACGGGCTGTAATATGTCCAGCAACCCCTTCGCTGTAGCCAAATCGGGCAAACATGCGGAGGGAGGCCGCAAGACGCTGCTTGCGGTGCAGCTGTTCGTCTTCGATACGTTCAAATACAGGAGGATGGGGAATCGTCAAAGGGGGCATAGCTCACCACAGATCGACAGGGAATTGCCTGGATCTTAACGCGGTATAGTGAGGGGCAGAGGAGAAAATCAGGCACCCCCTCGCCTCATTGGTGATTGCCGCAACTCATAATCAGCTTGCCAGGAGAATGGACATGACTGCCCACAATCAACCCAATCCCAAACCGTCTTCTCCAGAGGAGATTCAGCCCCAGATTGGCACCTCCATCCTGATGTCGAATGCCCTATCCCCCACCTCCGTCCAGACGGGCACCACCCTCCTCATTGACAACTCGTTTGCGACGGTGGATCGCCAAACAGGCACCTCCATCCTGAAAGAGTCTCTTTTACCAGCAGTAAATCCCCCAAAGGTCAGCATGCTGGGTGATTCGACCTTATCGAAGGGGGAGATGCCCCCCAAAGTTTCAGTTCTACCCAACGATCTGCTGCCCTCCATTCCCCCTCCCAAAATGCCCCGATTGGTGAAGGGCATGGAGGAATAACGAAGGAGATTTCTGCAAAAGAAAATACTCGTTGTGTGGGCGTTCCCCCGCTTAGCTGGGGAACGCCCACACAACGCAGGTAATTTCATTGCTGGGACTTTAATTAACCCGCAAAACCCTTAAGGGGTTTGCCATAAAATAAAATCCCAGCAAAACCCCAGTTTTAGTTTGGCGCAGCTTCGCCGCGCCAAACTAAAACTGGTAGTTTATTTCGTTGCAAGTCCCTAACTGGAGTTTTGACTATTTTCCTGATAACGCCGCGAAACGTAGCGGTTTAGGTTTATGACAAGGGGGCACACCCTCTGCACCCCGTCGTAATCGACGTGACTACAGATGTAGGCCAGAAGTGTAGCAAATTTGGCTAAACCTAAAAAGAAACTTAAAGAAGTCGCTGATTGGGGAAGGTTTTTGTAAACTCTTGTAAAGGCTTAAGTATAAATGCTCAACCTGGCATTGTCGTGTTTCTGCAAGAAACTGCTTCGCCGGGGAAGTATAGCCGTAGCCACGGCTGTTAGGACGGGGTAGGTGGGGGCACTACCCTTGCGTCGGGGGTACCCCACCCGCCCCGTCTTTGACTAAGGATCGAGAATTAAATAAAACCGAATTGTTTTTGAGAGAGGCGCGGCGA
>JBIKWV010000784.1:0-3337 GCA_044356135.1 Elainellaceae cyanobacterium | reverse complement strand
TGCTGCTGGAGGCGCGGTTGTGCTTCGCTGCTAGGCAATTCCTGACCCTGTGTGATGATTTTGAGGTGGTGAGTGAGATTATGACGCCCGTTACGTATGACCGACTGATTGAATTTTTGAAGGAAGAACTGTCGCTGCCTGACTCCTCAATTGCGATCGCCCAGCGGTACACCGAACAGGATCCGGGGCCTCTTCCCATGATTCTCTGGCAGTATGGGCTGGTCACCCTGGAGCAGCTTGACCGAATTTACGACTGGCTAGAAACGGCTTGAAATTCGTCCGATAGAAAGCGATGCCGCCCGCTCAGCGGGCGGCATCGCTTTCTATCGGATTCTACTGGATGGGAATATTGTTGTTCCGAAATAGCTCCTGGCACTGCCGCAGAGTGATGGGCGTACTGGTACTGCTCAACCATGCACCCAGAAACACCAGCAGCAGAACGATCAGGACGATGGGGCTGGGATCTCCCCAGCCCTTTGGATTTCCAGGGGGTTCAATGGGCATAGATCACGGAGACGACGTTGGCGCTCGAGAGGGGTCGGTGTTTGAGCCAGTCGGGTTGATGGGAGAAGGGCCAACGGTGGAGTTAGGATCGCCCGTCGCCGGATTGGTTGGCTCAACGGTAGGGGAAGGAGCCGTATTGGTCGTTGTGGGCGTTGTTGTGGCTTCAGGGGGCGTAGTTGAACCGGAAGTATTGACCTCTGCGGGTTCAGAGCCAAGCGGTTCGATGGCCTGAATCTGCCAGCGTCCATCCTGCTTGATCAGACTGTAGCGGACGGTGACCCGGTCGGCGGTGGTTGCTCCTGGCTGTCCACCTGCGTGGGGGGTTGTGGTTTCTACCACCGTTGCTTCAACCACAGCCTGATTCGAGTCTGTGGGAGACACCTCAACTTTTGAGACGGTGAGACCGGAATGGCTCAAGACATCATAGGTGCCACTCTGCTTCGCTGACTCGGCAAACTGCTGCCGTTCCACCAGCGCCTGGTTGGTCAGCACTTGACTCAGCTTCTGGGTGTCGTGAGTCGATCCCATCGCTGCAACTTTTGCATCGAGCCACTCCTGAACCACGGCGCGGGCGGTGTCGTTATTTAGCGGTGCGTTGGGGTCAGCAGTGGCAGGTGCGGGGCTGGCTGTTGGATCCGGAATTGCAATGGGGGGAGCATTAGTGCTGATGCTCAGTTGTTCTCCCTCCAGAGTGGGGCCAGGGTTAAAGGCACTGGCAATCCAGCTCCACAGCAGCCACAGAATTCCTAATCCAACGGCACCCATTGCGATCAAAAAGAGCAGTCGATCCAGTCGGAACGATCGCCGTCCTCGCATTGAGGAAAGGGAATGGAGACGGGACATCGAAAGTCCAGAATCACGGCCTCCAGAGCCACGCCGACCTTTGGGGGCGAGTCTTCCTTCTGGCGACAGTTGGGAAATCCGCTCAGCAGTTGGCAAAGGTGCATTGGCGGAAGCGTCAGTCGGCTCCAGGGTGGCAGTTCCGGCACCCCCGTAGTTTGGTACACTGCCCCGTTCGTAGAGGCTGCGGGAACTGACCGCGCTGTTAGATCGCCCGACCGTCGCTAGATTAGAGAAGCTGCGGCTGGAAAGTGCTTCCTGCTCCTCTGGTTCGCTGGGTAGTTCCTCCAGGTAAGCCTGCACCTGGGGATCAGCAAAGTAGTCTTTGAGGGCGGCTCTCTGCTGCGCTAAGTCACGAAAATGGGGAAAGACCTCGTTCTGTAGCCAGCGTTCACCGTACAGGCAGAGACCTGGTAGCAGATCGGGTGACCCCTGGGAGTGCTCGCGAATGAAGGCAAGGGATTCGTATTCCTGGCTCAGCTCCAGGGCGCGGCTGGCTTCCTCAGTTTGACCCAGCAGTAGGGAGCAGATGGCCTGCTCCAGATGAACATCCTGACGGGTGCCCAGCTTCAGCAACAGCGATTTGGCGCGGCGGATCAGCGCCGGCTGCCGATAGGCAAACCCGCGAGCCAGCAGGGCATAGACGGCCAGATAGGTGGCAACAGCGGAGGGACGACGGGCTTCTGCTTCAAACAGAGTGTGCTGTTCGGCGGCGGTGAGGTAGCCCCGGAGCTGCTGGATAAACCGAAGGAAATCGTCCACATTCAGCCCAGACTGGTCATCTCCGGTACCATCGATACCACCCCGATCCTGCAGCATTTCCTGGAGCAGTGCCAACCCCTGACGACGCTGAGTTTGATGGCTTTCGGGGAGCGATACCAGCTCGAGAATCCGATAAGGGCGTAGTTTATAGAGATCGGTTTGCATTTCGCCTCGCACTCCTGCAAAAAGTTCTTCGCGTGACAGCAACCCCTGGCCCACTTCGAGGGAGGCCGCTGCATACTCGTATTGCCCCTGCTGCCACTGCTCACGCCCCAGCTCCAATTGAGCCAGGGCAACTGTCAGCACGATGTCGGGGCGCACTACGTCGGGCTGACCAAAGCGGCCACTGTTGAAAGCTAGATTGCCGCTGTTGAGCAGGGGCTGAGCCAGCCGCAGCACCAGCTCGTATTCTCCCAGCTCAAGCAGGATCAGCAGGGCACCGACGAGCTGATTGTCCTGGATGTCAATGCTGGGGGAGTAAAGGTCGTCGGATGCCACCAGAACCGATTCTGCGGTACTACCATTGGCCGTCTCTGCCTTCTCGTGTTCCGGCTCGTAGACTCGATTGAGGAAACTGGCGTCGTAGGTGCTACGCTGCGCCGGGTCTGAAAGGACGGCGTAGGCTTCGTCGAGGAGTTGTTTGCGGGATGCGATCGCCACCTCAGAGAATTCGCGCCGGGGGAGTTGCAGGGTGCGATCACGATGCGCCTGCTGAAGCTGTTCAGCGGTTGCCTGAATGGGTAATCCTAAAATTCTGTAGTAGTCGAGCGGAATTCTCACAATTGCTTTCCTAACAAGCCTAACAGTTACTTTACCTCGGAATTTCACTCTGCCGTGGGTGGAAGAGCAGTTCTGATGAAAGCACCCGACAATTCACGGCCAATCAATCTGGCGATCGTCGATCAAATCGTCTGCAAAATGTTTGGCTGGGGTTGCAGGTCAACAACTTGCAGAATTGGATGAAATTTACCCATTAGCATACAAAAAAGTTGCAATTTTGACCCGCTTTCTCGTCAAAATATACAGAGTTTTTGGGGTCAGTGAAATTTTGGAGGGCCGTTGGGTATTTTGCTACACCGAATCTTTTACTCCCAATCAGTTAAATCCGGAGCAGGGGCCATGATTTCTGTCGGTGTTCGTTAACCCACGCCCTGGTCTTGACTCTAACTGGACTTTTGACTAAATTGCGCCGATTTTTCCTGAAATGCTGACTACGTCAGCATTTCAGGAA
>JBIKWV010000783.1:0-3341 GCA_044356135.1 Elainellaceae cyanobacterium | reverse complement strand
TTTTTGGGGTTTCGACTTTTTCCACGAACCCTGTGATTGACCTGGACTATCATCCCCCTATGGGGATAAACCGATCGCCCTCCTACCCCCCAAGCCCCTGCTGACAAAAGCTCACTCCATCATCAACCATCATGCCTCCTCGCCGAAAAGCATCCTCATCTGCTCCCTGGCCTGCCAGCACTGAACTGGTTGGCATCGTCTTTGATCTGCAAGCCCTCTACGACAGCACGCTCTACCCTCAATACGCGATCGCCCTCCACGCCTGGTTCCTGGATCAGGTGCGCCAGTCTGACCCAGAGTTGTCCGCCTACCTGCATGACGGTGAATCCGAAAAACCGTTTACCATCTCCCGCTTAGAAGGCGTTTCTGAAGCACAGGGCGGCACACCACATCTGAAGGCAGGACAAACCTACCAATGGTTTATCACCGCTCTCTCAAAGCCTGTGGTGCAGTGGATGGCACGATGGCTCCAGTCACTACCTGAAGTCCTGGAGCTGCGGAATGCTCCCCTCAAAATCGTGAAGTGGGCGATCGCCCACCCTGCCACTACCTACCAGCAGCTCCTGGAAACGCCCTGTCCCCCTTCTCCCACCGTTGCCCTCAGCTTCCCCTCCCCCACTGGCTTTCGCCGCAAAGGTCACCATCTGCCCCTGCCGATGCCAACGAATGTCTTCCACAGCTACCTGAGGCGGTGGAATGATTTTTCCAGTGCCCCCTATGACCAGGAGGACTTTATCAACTGGGTGGATGAATCCGTCATCATCCTGCGACACCAACTGCAATCAAAGAAGGTAGTAGCGGGTAAGAAAGGATCAGTCACAGGGTTTATTGGTGCGGTTGAATATGGCCTCTCCCGTCCCAATGAAGCTGATGCCGACTACAAGCAACTGTTTGTCGCCCTGGGTCAGCTTGCCCCCTACTGCGGCACCGGACATAAAACCACCTTTGGCCTGGGGCAAACGCGCCTGGGCTGGTCATTTGAATCTACTGCCGCTGCTCCTGCCACACTCCAGGATCTGCTGGCGCAGCGGATTGAGGCCCTCACCGAGCAATTCATCGCCAAGCGCAAACGAACCGGGGGCGATCGTGCCACTCAGGTAGCTGAGACCTGGGCAACAATTCTGGCAAGGCGGGAGTTCGGTGAATCGTTATACGACATTGCAGAAGATCTGGAGATGCCCTATGAGACGGTGAAGACTTACGCAAAACTGGCCCGACGAGTCGTTCGTGAGGACAGTTCTGAGCTGGTGGAGGGGTGAGCGCTACACGAAGCCGTAGGGGCGATCGCGCAATCTTTCCGTTAAGATCGGGTTATGCCTTCATCAATGGCCCATGACGACTCATCTGCCCCGTCAAACACTATCCGATGAGCAGCGCATCCCTCCGCTGGAGAGTGGCGATCGCCTATCTCGCCCTGAATTTGAGCGACGTTATGCAGCCGCTCCCTGCGTCAAAAAGGCAGAACTGATTGAAGGAATTGTTTACGTGGCGTCTCCTCTCCGGTTTTCACCCCATGCTGAACCCCATAGTCGATTAATCACCTGGCTTGGAACCTATGCGGCCTATACGCCAGGAACAAAATCGGGGATTGAGCCAACGATTCGCCTGGATCTGGACAATGAACCGCAACCGGATGGAGTTCTCATTCTAGATGAGTCAGCAGGTGGTCAAGCAAGGCTCACCGAAGATGGATATCTGGAGGGAACACCCGAATTAATCGCTGAGATCGCCGCCAGCAGTGTAGCAATTGACACGGGCAGCAAGATGCAGGCGTACCGACGCAACGGTGTGAAAGAATATCTCGTCTGGCAGGCTTTTGAGAATCATCTGGAATGGTTTTGTTTGATCGATGGTGAGTTCGTGCTGCAATCTCCTGATGCTGGAGGAGTCATTCGCAGCCGTATCTTCTCTGGCCTGTGGTTGGCTGTAGACGCATTATTGACAAACAATATGGTGCGGGTGCTGGAGGTGTTGCAGGAGGGGGTGCGATCGCCTGAGCATCAATCGTTCGTGCAGCAGTTGGTGACTCGCAAGGGAGAATCAGGCGGTTTCTGACGGAGTATTCTCAGGATTGTCAGCCTTAGCTAGCACCACATCTTCGTAGATTGTTTCAATGGAAACTTGCAGCTCCACACTGGCCAGCTCAATTTGATCGCCTTCGCCATAGGGAAAGAATGTCCAGGCACCTTGCGAGTTACGTCGAAAAACTTCAACTGTTTTTGTCTCAGATCCAACCAGGACGTACTCTTGAAGGGTATCCAGCCGACGATAAAGGGCAAATTTGCCACCTCGGTCGTAGGCTTCGGTGCTGGGGCAGATGACTTCGACAATCAGGCAGGGATAGCGGGAAAATCGCTGTGCTGTGCGGTCTTGTTCATTGCAGGTAACACTAACATCGGGATAGACAAACGGCCCCTCCTCAGTAATCCCAATCCTGGCATCTGAGTTTCTGACCTTGCAGCGTCCTCTGAGGTGCGATCTGAGAATACTGGCAATATTAAGTGCTATATCAGCATGGGGAAGGGTCCCTCCTGCCATTGCAAACACTTCCCCGTCAAAATACTCGTATCGCAGCTCTTGCTGGGCTTCCCAGTCGAAGTATTCTTTCGGGGTCAATCGGGGGAGGAGGAGGTCTGCAATCATGGCAGGCATTGATGGAGAGCGCTCTTTTATTGTATTGGTTCAGTTAGAACCAGGACTTAAAGAATATCCGAAATTCACCGCAGAGCATGTCACCCAATCCTTCGGATTGGGAAAAAGGCAAAAGCAACTGAAGTTTCTTAGAAGACGCAGAGGACGCGGAGATCGCACCTCGTTGATGGGTTACCCAGGGCGATCGCAGTTATGGGCGGTTCTCTACATGGGGGCACTGACAACGGTGCGACAAAGACAGAACCAATGGCAGCCGATAATTGAGCGATCGCCTCCACTTCTGCTGTCTAACGGGGAATTCTAGAGTTGATCCTCTGAATCTTCTACGACTATGGCGCTATACAAGAACCGCTATCGGATTGAATCTGCGCGTTATCCTGGCTGGGATTATGCTGCCCATGGTTGGTATTTTGTGACGATTTGCACACGCGATCGCCGTTGTTTCCTGGGGGATGTGGTGGCGGGGCAAATGCAATTGTCGGGGGCGGGACAAATTGTGCAAACCATTTGGCAGGAAATTCCGCACCATTTTCCCCATGCGGTGCTGGATGCATTTGTGGTGATGCCGAATCATGTGCATGGAATTATTGGTATCAATCGGGTTTCCGGTGACGGTGGTGGTGGGAATGGTGGTGGGGGGGGGGGGGGGGGGGGGGGGGGGGGTGGGGGGGAACCACCCCCCAAAAAAC
>JBIKWV010000048.1:0-11762 GCA_044356135.1 Elainellaceae cyanobacterium | reverse complement strand
GCCAGATATTTCTTGTGCTTTTCATGCGGAGGCAGCGGCATAAAAATTTCGAGTAGCCCATTGTCGTAGGTCATGCGCTTCCCAGGCTGTGTTTCCAGGTCTTTGACCAGAGCCTGGTAGGTTTCCCAGCTAATGCCACGCAGCAAAATGTCAGGGAGTGCCGGGGGTTGGGGATTGACAACGGTGACCATGCGCTAACCTCGGCAAATACCGCAGTTTGACGAGAATCCTCACCGCTCTAATCGGTGTGTCCTCATTCTACCGTGACTTGATGGCGGCGGTAGTGCCGCAGCATTGCTCCTATCTCACCAGTGAGCGGTAGACCTCAAAGGTTTTCTCAGCCGTTTTGCCCCAACTAAACTGCCGGAAGCGATCGCCCCCTTTCTGAATCAGGCGATCGCGTTCTGCCGGGTGGTTGGCCAGGTGCAGCAAAATATCTGCCAGGTCACTGGTGGCGGTGGGTTCAAACAGAATTCCGGCATCGCCCACCATCGGGGATGCTGGAGGAGTTGGCAGCAACTGCCACGGTGCCGCATTTCATAGCTTCCAGGGGGGGAATACCGAACCCTTCGTATAAAGAGGGATAGACTAACCCCATTTCACCATCGTATAAAATCTTCATTGTCCATCCCATCTCCTCTCTGATAAAACCACACTAAACATACTCCTTGATCTGGCTCTGCTTGAGCTTTTCTTTCGCAATCAGATAGTCATTCCAGGTTTTACTCCTTCCCTTCCGCTTCCGCTTGAGGTACGAGACATAAATCCTATTCAGATACTTATTGAATAGGATAGAAAGAGAAACCTTAGACAGCACTTTATCTGTAAAAATATGCATTTCTGGGCTGATCATGTAGTAGTTGCAGCCAAGTTTCTTGGCTATTAGGGCCAGTGTTCGCGGTTGATAGAAAGTAATATGTTGACCAGTTTCAAAGGCGTAGTACCACCAATCCTGTGAAGGAATTTGATCATTAGAGAATGTTAGTGTCGAGAAGACTATTGTTTTACAACCGTATTGACTAAAGATATCAGTTGAAAAACTAAGGGGATCCTCAATATGCTCAAGCACTTCGAAAGCAAAAAGGGCATCCGCTTTGAAGTTAGCTTCTGGTTCAAAAGAGCTAGCGAAGAGATTCTTGCAATATTTATCCGTTGAATAAAAATCAAACCCTTTGTCTCGCATCAATCGGGTTAACAAGCCGTAGCCACCTGAGACATCGAGGAACTTTCCTTCACTATTAAACATAAGTGGGATCAGGACTTCTAGAAAACGACTGTTGGACAGATTACGCTGTACCAGTCCTGTGTCAGTATCAGCAATTGCCTCTTGATAAGCTTCATCCAACCAATAGGGCTTCTCTGATTGCAGCAAACCACTCTTCTCACAATAAAAGTAGGTCACAGTATATTTCCCCAGGATGACCTCAGAAAAAACTGGGGACATTGTTCCCTTAGAGATGGGACAGATTCTAAGGCTAGATTGCAACATTGTTCGATATCTGTGACTTGATTGCAGATTTCAGTTGTCGTTTGAGTTTTGCAAGGATGCGATCGCTATTGCGCAGAGCAACACCACCATAGTGGTAGTCGAAGGTATAGGCATCCCCTGTGTAGTTGCGACAGAGGTAGGGGGGGTGATGAATTTCCCAGAGATCGCTGACTGGCAGATTAGCGAGAGGGCTATCAGCTTCCGTATGAGTCGCACCTGCACCAAAACCAATGTTAGAGATCAAGTTCTTATCCGGTAAGATTGTTAGTCCGTTTTGACTCCAGCAGGTATAAACCCACTGGTAATCCCAGGTATCAATCTGACCTGAATACACTTGTTCAAAACAATCCATCCAGTACTTTTGCTCGTAGGGGTCTTCACAAAGGGATTGGATGAACTGATTCTGGCGATACTCCGGCCAGGTTTTCATCTCAACATCGTAGAATTTCCAGGCCCGTTGCCAGGTTGCCCATCCCCAGATATGACTATATTTTGAGAAATAGTAGCTATATGGCGTTCTGGAACGCCCTTCCTGAAAGTTATCGCCGCTGATCGCCATAACTCGCTCATCATCACGATAGCGTTCCAATAATTCCTGACAATATTGGAAAAAAGATGGAGCTGGCAGGCAGTCATCTTCAAGAATAATGGCTTCTTCTACTTCAGAAAAAACCCAGTCCAACCCACTAGAAACTCGATTTCTGCACCCCAAGTTAACATCTGAAAAATTTTTCAAAACCTCACAATTCCAATCAATTCGATTGAGTACAGTACGCGCAGCAGCACATTGCTCTGCTTCACCTGATCTGTCTAACCGTGCGCCATCGGCGATGACCAGCAACTTTTCAGGTTGAGCCTGACGGATTGCTTCAAACACACGGCTCGTGGTTGCAGGGCGATTAAAGAGAAAAAAAGCAACAGGGGTAGAACAAGCCATTTCAAACCTCAAGCATCGACATAGTTTAGAAAGCTAGATTGGATGAATGGAGGAAACCAGGTTCCAGAGCGATGGCCAGCCCAGTATCTGGGTGCAAGGAAGGTTGAATCTGGATGCTGTAAATTTGCAAAATAGGCGGCCCACCAGGAAAAGCTACTGGCAGAAAGAATACCACCTTGACATTGAGTCATAATGACAAAATCCTCAAAGCCGGAAAACCTTGATATAAATGAGTTTTTGAGTTCACCAAAAATGTCTTTGACGTAATAAGGGTCATTAGACATGAATACAAAGAATGGATTAGGAACTGTAGCCTGAATAATATCGAGACAATTACGATAATAAGTAGCTGAAAGAATCGCTGGCTCCTGGCTGTTCGGCCAGTTAAGATAATCACCGCGTCGAACATGAACAAAGATCGGTGTGGAAGGGTGAAAGGTATTCAGAAATTCTTCGGCAAAGACCAGGAGATCTTTTTTGATGCTCAGTCTTGAGATCACTTCTTTATTAAAAGAAGATTCATATTGAAAATAAGATTGATCAACGAATTTTATTCTGTTAAGCAGTGCCGAGCCATACACTATTTCAGGTTCTTCACTGGAGGTACTAGATTCATGAACACGTGTAACAATATTTTTCCGTGATAAAGAATCAAGGTATTTATAAACCCTATGATAGAATGACCTCTCAGCTCTAGAACTATTCTGATTGATAACTCTGGCATTAACTCCATTAAAAACTGCCTGCAAATCTTCAAAGCCTAATAGAACGAGGTTCTCACCCTCTTGGCATAATGTTCTAAGGGCTGCATATTGAAAGATTTGATTTCCCAACCTACCAGATTCACGAAAGATTATCATTGACTAGATATACCCTTATTCATTGCATCATAAATCCCTTTATCTGACTCGCTTGTAACTCTCAGATTCTTCAAAATGTCTTGAAAGCAATTTACTATTTCTATCGTTCTATCAGTGGAGCCTCCATCAATTATACAAACCTCAAAATCAGAAAAGGTTTGCAATGCGATAGAATCCAGGCATCGCTCTATAGTTGCCTCTGAATTATAGGTTGGAACAATTATAGAAAGCAAAGTCATAGTAATTTTTGGTTAGCCAAATAGATCAGAAATGTATATTTCGTTGAGCAATTACTGACAGTGATTATGGGACAGAATGCAGGATTTATTCTCCTGTCAAGAATGCTGTTTGTTCCTAGACAAAGTTGGTGCAATTTTAATCAGGAGTAATGTTAACCAACCTCCCAGTAATGTTCTATTGCGATAGGACTCCTCTCCAAATTAGGAGGTACTTTCGAACCATAAACATCTTTTTCCAGAACTTCTAATGTGGCAATTTCTTCATGCCAGCACAACCACTCAATCATTGGCACTGCCAGACCAGCACTTATCATATACTTTCCGGCTGACAAAGGAAATTTAGGAAGAATGCAGTCTACATAATTTTCCCCTTCGGAAAACTCTAGTTTAAAGCCACTTAGAGGTTCTGTGGAATATTGAAATAGCTTGCTTCCTAGATGGGTGGATATCTGAATTTCTACGGATCCACGAGAAATCGGTCTCGGAGAATTGTAGTGAATTCGAATTCTAAGATAATCCCATGTCTTTAAAGTTGTTTTTAGGGCTTTTCCCTCATCTAGTAGGGCAATTTTAATGACTTGGAATTCACCTTTTTTGGTTTTTGATAAATCTTGCTGAAATATAATACCGGGTGTTTGGTTTTTATGATCTTGGGACGAACTGAAATAGTGTTCAATGGACTCTTCGATCGAGCCAACGTAATCAACTTGTCCACGGTTTAAGTAAACTCCTCGATTACACAGAGTACTAATTGCACCCATGTTATGGCTAACGAATAGAACAGTCCTTCCTTCTTTTCCTACATCCTGCATCTTTCCCAAGCACTTCTTCTGAAACTGCGCATCACCGACTGCAAGCACCTCGTCCACAATTAAAATCTCAGGTTCCAGGTGAGCCGCAACCGCAAATGCTAATCTCACATACATTCCAGAGGAATAACGCTTTACAGGAGTATCCAAAAATTTTTCAATTTCTGCGAAATCCACAATCTCGTCAAACTTGCGTTGAATTTCGGCTTTGCTCATACCGAGAATCGCGCCGTTGAGAAAGATATTTTCACGTCCAGTAAGTTCTGGATGAAAGCCCGTCCCAACTTCCAGAAGGCTGGCAACCCTTCCTTTGATGCGGATACTGCCGCTGGTTGGTTCTACAATCCGACTCAGAACCTTCAGCAACGTTGATTTCCCCGCACCATTACGCCCGATAATCCCAACCCGATCGCCCTGTTTGATCTCAAAATTCACATCTCTGAGCGCCCAGAATTCTTCCTGCGAGGAATTGAACGTCTTCCCAGAATTCCCAAAACGGGTGAATAATCCCTTTGTGCTGTTGGTTAGCGTGTCTCGGAGTGACTTGTACCGATATGCGCCACCTTCCTGTTGGTGCGACAGCACATACTTCTTACTCAGATTCTCGACTCGGATAACCGTATCAGGCATGGATTACACTCCAGATTCACACGTTCTTGAGAACTCACTCCCACTGACCGAAGTCCAGAGCAATCTACTACAACTTCTGTAACAGGTCAGGAATAATCCCTAAGAAACTTATCGGCTTCATCAGAACTTAACAGACCTTGCCCTGGGGACTGAAGAGCCTATCCGAAGATTCAAATTCTGGCAGATGCGACGCTACAGCGTCGCACCTGCCAGAATTTGAATCTTCGGTTTTCCGCAAGTCCTGAGTAATTTCCCGCACAAGACCCGTCCATCAGAGACAAAGCCCCCAGACGACAGAACTGGCAAAACGCCACAGACGGAAAGACGAGCGATCGCCATGAAAGGAAAGAGAGAGGGATGGAATTACCATTGATAAAATAAAAAAAGTTCAAACAAAGTTGGATTGAGAGAAGATTGCGGTATTTACGGACTCCAGTAGACCTGTTTATTGATCCCAAAGTTCCCGAAACCTTTGCAGCTCAATGATGATGCGATTCACAGGGGGGTGTTCAAGACCTGGTTCAACGCAGTAGAATTACGATTTTTCACGGATCTCACCCCACTGACCCAAATGCAATCTTAGATGCATTGGAGTCGGCGATTCGGAATACACTTGCCCCTGGCATTGATTCATCAAAATTTGCTACTCCCCCTACCTAACTATGGCTCCCAATCGGTAAAACCATGACCCAAGTCAAGCAAACCGTTTATCTGATTTCTGAGCAACAGCGCACCGCCCTGCTGAACTACCTGCAAGATCGTCCTTTTCGTGAAGTTGCGGCTGGCATCCAGTTCCTGATGAATGCGCCCACCGCAACTCTGAACGTTGAAGTTCCTGAAGAGCAAATGGCCAACCTATCCGCTGGTGAAGCAGCCCCCGAAGCCGCTTCTGAAACCGAGCACGAAATGGCCACCGTATAAGCGATCGCAGAAAGCAAAAGCGGTTCCACTCACTGCGTGGGTGGAACCGCTTTTGCTTTTTGCGCTTTTTAGATCTCCCGTAGGATGGGCAAAGGACGGCAGTCCGTGCCCATCTATACCGAAAATGGGCGATGGGCACGCTTCGCTTTGCCCATCCTACGTGTACTTTTTGCGCTGGTTACGAAGCCAGCAAACACCGGGACAACTGATCCCGTAAAGCCAGCGCAGCTTCGATCGAGCCAGCCACCAGCACATAGCCAAACTTGTGTTCCTTCAGGTTTGAGGAATGGGTAATGACAATGCCCTCGGAGGACTGCATCGGGTAGAGCAGAGGAGCGATCGCCCCCACCAGTTCATCCAGATCCGCAATCGTGCCGCTCGACATCGCCGTATTACTCAGCAGGGTTTTCTCTTTGCCGTAATCCTCTCCCAACAGGAAGCAGGCCAGCTCATGCACATGCGTCCCCCCTGTGCGGCGCGCATTGACCTCCAGCAGGGCAACCCGACCATCGTCCTGCACCACCGCATCCAGATCAAAGTGGCCGACGTAGCCCATTTTCTGAAGTTCTGCTGCGATCTGAGCACCACTGCTGACCAGGGTAGAGTACCAGTTGCACTGCTCCAGTTCGGCGCTGATGACAATTCCAGAAAAGGTGCCAGAATCGAGAAACAACTGATTGCAGACATACGTCAACTGCGGGTTTCCTGTACCCAACGGTGGAACATAATATTCGGCGGAAGGAAACAGGCGATCGCTGGAGACAATAAACTCCTCAACAATCAATCTCGATGTTGCAACAGCCCTGGAACGCAGCAAATAATCCGTCGGTTGATAGTGTGAGGATGAATTGGCAGTGGCATGGAGAAACGAATTTTGTTTCAGCTTGCAATACACGGCGCTGAACGACAGTTCCTGAGCCGGAGAGATGATCGTATGTCCCAGAGCATCATTCCCGCGATCGCTCTTGACCAGACATCGCTGCCCCCGCTGGGCAAACCAGAAGGCCACCTGAGCGGCCTCCTCCAGCGTGTGGCAGACGTAGCCCTCTGGCAGCCGTGAAGCAGCGTCCGGTAGCCAGGTGGCGGCCAGATGGCGAAAGCCCGCCTTCGTGTCGATGTAGTCCCGCACCCAGGCGCAATCCCGGTTCGGGCTTTCGGGGAGCAGTACCTCCAGGCCGTAATCCTGCTCCAGGGTTTGCACCAGCTTCAGAAACTCTGGCGTCGTGGCGTGGGCGATCAACTGCACTCGCCGATGGGTGGCATGGTGCCAGATCTTGTTCAGCAGTTCCGATTCTCGTAACAGGTCGAGACTGAGAAAGGGAGAGGGATGGCGAGGGCAAAAGTGCTGCGTCTGAGCATAGCCAAAGGGTGCCAGCAAATCCTTATGCGGCACTGGCAAACTGGTGAAAACCAGCTTATTGCTACAGGGATACAGGAGGGCGCGATCGCTCAACGCCTGCATCTCGCGGATCAGGTGAAGGCGGTTACTCGTATCTCCCCGGTTCATGTAGTCAAAGAATGCCTCCGCAGAGTTGCAGACAAACACCAGAGAGGTATCTGGATCGAGATAAGAATACATATCACTCCTGGGCTACCGCCCCGTGGCAGGATGATGGAGGCGGGAGAGTCCGGCGCGCCGCGCCGGACTCTCCCGCCTTAAATGAAAAGCCTCACTCCTGGTGGCCGTTCGTCGTCTCCACCTTGCCGTTCAGCACAATCGTCTCTGGTTTTGATTCTTCGGTGGCTCCGTGGGCACGGCTCCGCAGGCGGCGAGCCTTCGTCTGCAAATCGTGGAAGAAATCGCTGTCCACAATTTCACTCACCTGCTTCTTCCGCTTCACCTCGTCAATCTCAATTTTCAATTCCGTCACCTGTTGTTTCAGTGATTCTTCCCGCTGTTTGACTTTGCTCACCATCAGAGCGAACACCTCTGCCAGCGTACTGATCTCATCGGGCATCTTGGACTGCTGAAACAAGTCCAGATCATCGGAGTATTCTCCTTCCCCAATCCGCTCTGCCGCCTTTGTCAGGCCAACGATTGGTTTGGTGAACAGGTCAGAGAGTACGAAGACCAGCACAAACAGACCTGCGTAGGTGACAGTAAAGCCAACAACAACGCGATCGCGGATCTCTTTCTGGACTTCCCGCACGTAGTCCGCCTCAAAATCCACGCCGAGTACCGCGACGGTTTCCCCCGCATCGTTCTTGAGGGGAATGTAGGTGGACATCCAGCTACCAAACTGGCCATCGTCATAGAGCGGACGATAAACCGTATTTCCTTCCCGGTAGGCTTGCAGCGTGTACTCGCTGGCTCTGGAAATCTCCAGGAATTTGGCGGCCTTGCTGGGATCGAAATAGACCCAGACATCTGCCAGAAAGACCGAGGGCAGCGTCTGTCCCGGACGTAGTTGTCGAACATCCACACTGGTGGCGATCGGGGGGCGATAGCGGCCCAGAATTTCCCCCTTCTTCAACCGTTCCTGATCCCCCTTCGCCAGCACAAATGTGTAAAGCCACGCACGGGGTTCAATGCTATGGATGTCCCGAAAGATGGCAAGCTGTTGTTTGTAACGCGGGTCTGAGGGAAGTGTTTCAGGGTCGGCGCTGGGTGCTCCGTCTTGATAAAGCGACAGCAGATCCTCTACGTCCAGCCGTTTGGCGGCACCTTCAGCCGTGCCCCGCATATCCAGGAATAGACGACTCATCGTCTTCTCGGTAGCGAAGTTGTAAAACCAGTAGAATGCCAGTGCGAACACGCCACTGAACAAAACGGTGAAGCCCACCAGAATCTTGAGCCGAAGGCTGATGGGTTTAAATTTGGATTTGTCCATTGCGGAACTCATTGGTTTTCCTCTTAAGCAGTGAATACTGATGGTGATTCAAGCTTGATTGTGTATGGGACTTCGACGTGAACGCAGTCGAAGCCCCTGCACCCCTGCCCACACTCGATTCGTGAAAGCTGTTTCAGGTAGATGCTAAAAATCCAATTTATCGAGAACACTCTTACCCCTCTGACGACGCTTTAATCGCCAGTTGAACAGGCTCTTGTCATACACCGATCGCATTTTGATGACAGCCACCAGCGCAACGACGGCCCCCAGGATGGCGATCGCCAGATAGCCATAGGCATAATTCGCAATTCCCAGCAACTCCCCCGCCAGAATGACCACTCCGGTGAGGACAGCAGCGGCGATCGCCCCACCCGCCACCAGATAGCAGTCCATGAATAAACTCACCCGTCCCCGTCGTTCCTCTGGCACCAGCCCCTGAAATGCTTTCCGTGCAGTTTCATCCACGGTGTACTGCGGTAATTTTTGTAGCGTCACTGCTGCAACACTACCCCACAGTCCGGGCTGCACAAACACACAGGCGGCGGCGGCGATCGCACCCACAGGCATGATCAGAAAACTGTTTTTCAGGTTCAATCCGGCAATCAAACGCTGGGTCAGGAAGGACTGGATCGCCAGATACCCCAGGACACGGGCCAGGGTAAACAGGCTGAGAAAGGTTTGAAAGCGATCGGAGTTTTGAAATTCCGCTTCGGAGGTGACGAAAAACTGAAAGTCAATAATGTTCTCACAGATAATGATGCCCAAAATCGAGAGGGTCAGGAAACGAAATGCCGGCACCCCTTGAATGAATTCCCAGCCTTCCGTCAACGTCTCTCGGATTGTCTCCGTTTTCACCTGGGTCGTTCGGGCAGGCACTTGCTGCAGCCCCAACTGGAGCACCCCATAGAGAACCAAGTAGATCAGCGCATTCAGAATCAGTAGTTCTTCAGCCTTGACATTGAACTGCTGAAATAGAAACGGAGACAGAGCAGCCACCCCGATGCCCAGCAGATTACCAATAAACCCACCCGTTGAGAGTAGCGGAAACAGGCGCTGGGATTGCGACATGTCAAAAATATCGCTGGCCAGAATCCAGAAGGCCAGCGGGAAAAAGGTGAACTGCTGCTCGGCCAGGAGATAGGCCAGGGAGTAGTTGAACCAGTTTGGTAGATGAAAAATAAAGAGAATTCGCAGGATCAGAAATGCCAGCCCCAGCGTGAAACAAATGCCCGCCAGTAGGGCAACCCGGTTGAAGCGATCGACCACCAGCGAATGAACGCCTGTCATCACAATGCTGACAATGCTACTGACAATCAGCAATAACAAAAATTGAGGGACGCCAGCATCCGTCAGGAAGTTACTGAGCGACGAGATTTCGGCGATCTTCTGAGCGACAGAGTTACTGAGCAGGGCAACCCCCAACACCAGCAGCAAACCGTGCTCCCCCGGTCGCACCCCCCAAATTTTGCTCAGAACCGCTTTCATTCACTGGAACCAACGACATTCTGTCCCAGTGTTCCCATCTGCATTCAAGACTAACGGTGCAACCTGGCAGCGCATAGCGTGATATAGCGATCCTAAATGGTTTGTGAGAAGGGGCGCAGGCTAAGCCCGCGCCCCTTCTCACAAACCATTTCACAACTCATAAGGGATCTGCTGTTTATTAAAATCCCAGTTTCAGCGTGGCGCGGCTAAGCCGCGCCAGACAAAAACAGGGATGCAAGCCCCTAAACCTGCGGTGGGTAGGGATGCACCCTCGCCCACGGGTCCTCCACCCAATAGGTGTTCACTTCCTGCTTGTGCAAATACTCAGGCCCAATCGGCACCTTGCCATAGCCGCCTGGAATATCCAGCACGTAAGTTGGCTGACAGATCCCCGAAACGCGACCGCGCAACGCCCGCATCAGCTCCTGCCCTTCCTGGATCGTGGTGCGGAAATGGGCGGTTCCCTTCGCCATGTCGCCCTGATGCAGATAGTACGGCTTAATCCGGTTGCGAATCATCGTTCGCAGTAGTTGGGTCATCACCTCCGGAGAATCGTTAATCCCCTTCAGCAACACCGTCTGACTCAGCATCGGCACCCCTGTGTCCACCAGCGTCGCGCAGGCTATCCGAGCCTCCTCAGAAAACTCCTGGGGGTGATTCGTATGCAGCACCACATAGACGGGCTTACTCACCCGCAAAATTTGCGCCAGCTCAGCGTCTATCCGCCCTGGAGTGACCACAGGCACTCGCGTGTGAATGCGGATCACTTCGACATGCTCGATCGCATCCAGTGCCTGAATAATGGCTCGCAGTCGGGGTTTCGACAGAATCAGCGGATCGCCCCCAGTCAAAATCACCTCCCACACCTCCGGATGACTCCGGATGTAGTCCAGCGCCCGCTCCAGTTCCGTCGGCGACAGTGCCTCCCCATCCTCGCCCACCATTTCTCGGCGGAAACAGAAGCGACAGTATACAGGGCAGGCATGGACGGGCTTCAGCAGCAGGCGATCGGGGTAACGGTGAGTAATTCCTTTGACAGGAGAATGGGGGTCATCTCCAATTGGGTCGGCCAGTTCCTCCGGGGCGATCGCCAACTCCTCAGAGCGAGGAATAAACTGACGGGCGATCGCATCATCAGGATTTGTAGGGTCAATCAGCCGCATCATGTCGGGCGTAATCGCCATTGAGAACTGCTCGCGGACTGCATCGACGGTTGCCATCTGGTCTGCATTCACGAAACCCGCTTCAAGCAAGTCCTGACCAGTGCGTGCGGTGTGCGGTTCAATTCTGCCGGAGTCGCCAGGGGTGTGCATAAAAGGGAGGGCAAAATACTGCCAGTTGGTTCTAGCACAGGCGGCAGATGGCTGTAATTGTGGAAATTATTGAACTTCAGTATTTCTTCCTGCCGTGCTGCGAAACGCTCTCTAGAAGAGCATTTCGCAGCACATTTCGGTTTAGCGCCGATTAAGCTTGCAACCCCAAAAGCTGTTCCACCCGCTGCGCGGGCGGACCAGCTTTTGGGGTTGCAACTTTTTCCACACCCACCTAAGGGACTTGCAAC
>JBIKWV010000782.1:0-3349 GCA_044356135.1 Elainellaceae cyanobacterium | reverse complement strand
ATTTTAGGGCAACCCCCTTATTGCTTTTCTGTGGGGTGGGCATCTTGCCCGCCCGGTGTTCTGGGCGGGCAAGATGCCCACCCCACAATGCAGAAGACCACTACGAGCGACTGCATAGCGATCGCCCAAACGCCGCCACTTTTTCCACCTGCTGAGGTGCGCTCATTGCCTGAAATAATTCCATCGCCTGTTCACAGTTCACCCGACAGTTTTTCATATCTCCCATTCTCTGATGGGTGATTCCTTGCTGAAATAACGCCTCTGCTAAATCACATCTGGCCCCAATTCGCTCCAGCAAATCGATCGCCGTTGTATGACAGGCGATCGCCCTGTCAAATTTCCCCTGGTGACGGTAGACCGCTGCCATTCCCGTCAGGCTGCGGGCCTGGATTTGTTTGTAATGACCTGCCTCAGCAAATGCCAGGGCCTTCTGAAACAGCGGCATCGCTTGCTCAAACTGCCCTGCATTGACATAGGTTTGACCCAAAATCTGCATAAAGTAAGCGAACCGCCCCACCTGGTCTTCAGACTGGGCAGTGATCACCGATGCGGTCAATGGCCCCAGGGATTGTGGTATGCCCAGATAAGAGTTGACCCAGGCAAGACAGATCGCAGCCTTGTCGGCCCATTGCTGGTGAGCAGTATTCTGACTGTGCTGGATCACCTGTTGAAACAATTCAGCCGCCTCCGTCAACTCCCATCGATCTACTCGATAGAGACCAATACTGAGCAGTGAGTCGATCGCCAGCATTTTCAGGTAGTATCGCGTGTGTTTGTTCTCTGGAATATCGGGTAATAACTGCAATGCCGGAGTCACCAGCGCAATCGTTTTTTCCTGACAGTCAATTGCCCGGTGAATCTCTCCTGCAATCCACCAGACATCCCCCAGAATGTTGTACAGTTCGCTTAACTGATGATCCACCTGCACATTTTCAATCACCTGCGTAATGGCAGCAATGACGGGCTGAATCAAACCCATCCGATACAACGTGCTACCCAGGGGCAAATACTGTTTCCACTGATTGTTCCGACTTTTTAGCAGAACTCGTCCGGCGGCTTCAAAATCCTGAATTTCAACGTAGTGATAGTAGGCTTCCAATGCCTGCAAGGCATCCTGAGTCGTTTCAATCGACAGAATACTTTGTGTCCAAAATTCAGCCGCTCTGCGATGCACTATTTCCCATTCGTCTGATGCAAGCTGACCGCTGGCATCAGTCAGACCCCGCAATCTCAGGACGGCCTCCGATCGCACAGCCGGGTGCAGCCAGTACTCGCCGTTACGGTATTCGATCAGGGAGCGATTGCGCAGGGATGCGATCACCTGACGATGTTCTGTTGCTGGCACATCCCATAACAAATGGGTCAGTGCCGACATCGGCAAAGTTGGAATCGCCTGATACCGATAGCACCCCAACCGACAGAACAAACGGTATGCCCGTGGATCCAGCAGTTGCAGACGATCGGCCTGACTGGACACCAGATCTTTCAAATCGGCTGCTATCAGCAAATCATCCCGGTGCTCCCGCCAGTAAGCATCCAGATTATTCTCAAAATCGGCCTGGATCAGACCACACAACAAGCCCATCGCCTTCGCATTGCCGCCACAGGCATAATGCAGTTGCTGAAGAATCGGCATCTGATGGGGACTCACCTGAACCCCTGAACTCTGGAAAAACTGGTGCCATGCCGCTTGATCTAATCCGGGCAACCGATAATGCGTCACATTGAGGCTGGCTTCACAGAGGCGATCGCGGCTGGTCACCAGCGTCACAGACTGCACCCTTGCATCCGATAACACGCGCAGTAGCTCAACATAGCTGCGGTGATGGGAGACAAAATGTCCCTGACTATCCAGCGCAGGCTCCAGGTTGTCCAGCAGAATGCCGATACGGCGGGTGTGGAGCTGTCGTTTCAGACGGGCCAGAGAAACACCGAATTCGGTTCCCGGCTCCAGGCCGAAATCTTGCTGTAGCCACTCTTCAACTACCCGTTCAGCGCTGACCAGGTTTTGGGGTTCCTTTGCCATCAGGAGTTCCAGGACGAGATCGAAGCCCTGGGCCTGGAGGTATTGCTGAGCCAGGGTCGTTTTGCCCAGGCCGCCTTCTCCCTGAATGACAATGACTTTTGTGCCCTGGTTGATCAAATGGGTGAGGTGGGCGATTGAGGAGGTACGACCCAGGAACGCAGATGAACGCAGATGAACGCAGATGGACTTAGATGGGAGAAAGTTGATGGGTAGTGGGTTACAGGGAATGGGGGATGGGGGGTGAGTAGGGGCGCGGCATTCGGTCAATACTGGTTGCACTGTGGGGGTGACTGAACTGCCGAATGCCACGCCCATGCTTGGGGTTGAAGAGAACGATGCGGCCATGTGTTGGTAATAGCGGGCGATCGCAGTGCGAAAGTTGGTTTTGGTGATCTTTTCGCCGAATTCCTGTGAGAGGAATTGCCAGAGGGCGGAGCTGACATCTTTGACGTGGCCTTCGGTGCAGCCGTAGTGAGTGGCAATTTCGACGTAGCGGGTGCCCTGCCAGACGTGTTGGAGAATCGTGCGTTCCAGATCGCTCAAACATTTTCCTGTTCGGGTAATCACAAGACGGTTGAGCCATGCCACTACGGTTTCAGGGGTCATATTGGGATGAGGCTACGCGTCTTCGGGGTCTACACGGTGGAGCGTGTGAATTCCTGAGATTTGCAGAAAGTTTATTTAGGTGAGATTTCTGTGAAGTGGGTGGGGCGATCGCCTCCTCCACAAAGCCCGACTTTCCGACTTTTTCCGACATTGATTTGTGGGAAAAATTGCCGACCTTTGCCGACTGACAGCGGAGGATGGAAGGGCGTAAGCTGACAGCAAAGCATCGGCGGTGAAGTCCCTTTACCTCACACTACCATGACGCCATCTGTTCCCATTTACCCAACGAATTCGTCCGCAACGTTCTTTCTTGGGAAACCGAACTGTCTACAAATTCAACAGCGCATTCGTCAACTCAGTCATCACTATCTTTCTCAAGAACAGCTCAACGATCGCCTTGATGAATTGCCTCAACAGTTTCTCCAACCTCAGCCACGACGCTGGAAGGTAATTGATTGGCAGGCGATCGCACTCGACCAGATCGTTGGCATCGAACTCCCCACGTTTCTGGCTGTGCTTAAGGGATCTATCAACACGGAGGCTCCCATTCGGGGCTATACCCAGACCAGTCGGCGCTATCTGGAAAATCTGCACCCGCAATTAGCCCGATTTGTGGGTGGCACCGTCAATGCAGAAGGAGAACTCATTGAACTGGGACTGTGGGAAAAGGAGGAACGGCAGCATGCCCCCGCCCTGATGAGGATCTACACCCAACTG
>JBIKWV010000781.1:0-3355 GCA_044356135.1 Elainellaceae cyanobacterium | reverse complement strand
CCTGACCCCACCGCAACGGTTTGACCTTGCAAATAACCTGTCTCTGACGGACAAATCTAAACCAACACGCCGGGTGATGATTCCAAAACCTGGCACGACGGAGAAGCGACCGTTAGGCATTCCCTGCATGACAGAAAGAGCACGGCAAATGCTAGTAAAACTGGCATTAGAACCTGAGTGGGAGGTGCTATTTGAGCCAAACACTTACGGGTTCAGAGCGGGAAGAGGCACTCATGATGCGATTGAGGCAATCTTCAATAGTATTCGGTACAAAAGCAAATATGTTTTAGACGCCGATATTACGAAATGCTTCGATAAAATTAACCAGACCGAGCTGTTAGCCAAGCTCAATACTTTCCCGACATTGACCAGGCAAATAAAAGCTTGGTTGAAGTCAGGGGTCGTTATGGATGGCAAATTGTTTCCTACCAATGAGGGGACACCCCAGGGCGGCGTAGTGTCTCCACTACTCGCTTTGATAGCCCTGCATGGATTAGAAACAGCGATTAGAGGATGCGTCAATCAAGGGAGAGCACAACGAGCATTAACCGTTGTAGTCTACGCCGATGATTTTGTCGTCCTTCATCCATCGCTGGATGTCATCTTGAAGTGTAAGCAAGCGGCGGAAGACTGGCTCAAAGAGATGTCTCTAGAATTAAAGCCCAGCAAGACACGCATCTCTCATACGCTAAGACCACATGACGGAAATGTTGGATTCGATTTTCTCGGATTTAACATCCGGCAGCATCCAGTCGGTAAACACCAATCTGGCTGTAATAGCAGCGGTTCAAAGCTGGGTTTTAAGACTATCATCAAGCCTAGCAAGAAGAAGGTTGCTACCCATCTGGAAACAATAGGAAGCATTATCAGGAGTCATAAGAGCGCGCCCCAAACGGCGTTAATCAGCAGACTCAATCCCGTGATTCGGGGCTGGTGCAACTATTATTCAACGGTAAGCAGCAAGAAAACTTTTAGCAACTGCAAAAACATTGTTTGGTCGCAGTTGCGAGCTTGGGCCAGATACAGAACCGGCAACTTTAGTTATCGAACCTTGAACAAGTACTGGCATTACATTGGATATCGGTTGACATTCTCAACCAAAGATGGACTGAGGTTAATCAGCCATCCTGACACTCCAATTAAGCGCCATATCAAAGTTCGAGGGGATAAGAGCTATTTCGACGGGGACGTTCTCTACTGGAGTACGAGAAGGGGCAGCCATCCTGAACTACCTGAGCGAGTAGCAATGCTACTCAAAAAGTACAAAGGACGATGCCCAGAATGTGGACTGATGTTTGTTGAAAACGATTTGATAGAGGTTGACCATAAAACTCCTAGACAGGAAGGTGGAACAGATAAGTTCGATAATCTGCAACCGCTGCATCGTCATTGCCATGATGTCAAAACCGCCCGTGATAATGCTCGTAGAAAGGGTTTAGAACAGATACCTGGATTAGATCCCATCGAAGGACATTAACCACTAGGGCAAAAGGTGCTGATGACAACAGCCGTATGGTTGAGGAGCCGTGTGCTGGAAAACTCGCAAGCACGGTTTTGAAAGGGAGGGTGACAGGGTGACCTGTCACTCGACCCCATCGAGTCTCCGCATGGGCACTTCAAACGGCGCTTAACCCAACAACTGTATCTGCGCGGCAGCAATGATTTTGAATCGGTAGCAGCTTACCAGGAACTGATTGCACAGGTGGTGGCCACGCTTAATGACAAGTGTACGCTCAAGTACGAAGCGGAAAAGGTCCACTTGCAACCATTACCCCGCTATCGGGTGGCGGATTACGAAGAGTTGCTGGTGCGCGTCAGCCGCTTTAGCACCATTGAAGTCCGCTGTGTGCTCTACACTGTCCCCTCTCGGCTGATTGGGCAACAGCTAACGATCCGCCTGTACCATGACCGACTGGTGGGGTATTTCGGCACCCAGCAGGTGGTGGAGCTAGAGCGTATCCGGGGAGCCAGCAGTGGCACACACAGGCGCGCCCGCTGCATCAACTACCGCCACATTATTGAGGGACTGAGGCGCAAACCCAGAGCGTTTCTCTACTGCACCTGGCAGAGCGAGATTTTGCCCAACGAACACTGGCGAACCCTGTGGCAGCAACTGAGCCAACACTTTGACGCTGACAGTGCGGCCAAGCTCATCGTCGAAGCCCTTTACATCGCTGCCAGTCAGGATAAAGAAGTCGTTGTGGCCCATTACCTGCAAGCCCAACTGGAGTCCGCCACCCTGACGTTGACAAGCTTACAGCAACAGTTCGGCATCATCCCCAAATCGGCACTGGCTCTCTCTACCGTTCAACAACACCCACTGGCATCCTATGACCAACTCTTGCGCTCCCCTGCCTGCCCCGACACCATCCACTGTGATTCCCCCCAGCCAGAGCAATCCTTATCAAGCCCTCAGTCTCCACCTCAAGCAACTGCGTCTCTCCCACATGCTCAACCACTGGCAGAGCATCGAACAGAGAGCAGTGCAACATCAGTGGTCCTATGCTCAGTTTTTGCTGGCACTGTGTCAATTGGAGAGCGACCGCCGATTCCAGGTGCGGATGCAGCGGGCACTCGGCGAGGCTCAACTGCCCATCGGAAAAAGTTTTACCAACTTTGAGTTCAACCATTGCCCCACCCTTAATGCTGCTGCACTGATGCAATGGGTGCAGCAAACCACCTGGCTGGAACGGGCAGAAAACTTGATCCTGCTGGGTCCCAGCGGGGTTGGGAAAACCCACTTAGCCTCAGCAGTCGGGCAACTGGCGATCCAACTCGGCAAACGAGTCAAGTTCTGCTCAGCCACTGCACTGGTGCAACAGTTGCAGGCCGCCAAACTGCAACTGCAATTACCCGCCACCCTCACCAAGCTGGACCGCTTTGACTTGCTGGTCCTCGACGATCTGGGCTATGTCAAAAAAGATGAGGCGGAAACATCAGTGCTTTTCGAACTGATTGCCCACCGCTATGAGCGTCGTAGTCTTCTGATCACTGCCAACCAACCCTTCAGTCAGTGGGATGCGATCTTCTCTGATTCGATGATGACCGTCGCCGCCGTAGACCGACTGGTGCATCATGCCCTGATCATTGAAATTCAGGCAGAGAGTTTTCGTAAACAGGCCGCTGTGGAGCGCTCTCAACAAAAATAACACGGGTTGTTTCCACTCCGATCTCAATGTTGACTTTACCCTGCGACCGAAGTCACAGGGTAATCGTTTTGTGTTTACTTGCCCGGTCTATGAAACATTGATCTATTTCAACAAATTCAGTCCAGGTAATTGTCACCCTAAAATGTCATCTATGTTCTATCCCCACATCGGAAAAATAGTTGTCGCCGACCAGCAAAAGTAGTTGA
>JBIKWV010000780.1:0-3358 GCA_044356135.1 Elainellaceae cyanobacterium | reverse complement strand
CAAGTGGAAGTGGAGATCGAACAGTGCGTCTTTGGGAGGTCTTTTCTGGCAAATGTATCAGCGTCCTTCGAGGGCATAAGAACTGGGTGTCAAAAGTAACTTTTTCACCTGATGGTCGTCTGCTAGCCAGTTGTAGCGATGACGGGACGATTCGTATTTGGGGTTTAAGACCCGTTTCCACAGATCCACTTGCTCATACCTTCAAACCTAAAACAGCCCTACTCTGAGAAAACTTTTCTGACATCCCCCCCGGCTGGAAGCTTGGGGGCATCCTCCAACCACCCAATTCGTCCAAATTAATTGCTTGATTCAGATATCGGTCGTTCTGTCCAGAGACGATCTGTGAATCGGTCAGATATTGCGTTTCTCGCTCTAGTGAAGCGCTATAGTTGTCGTCTTTGTCTATTCGTATTGTCGTCTAATAAGGGGTGCAAACCGTTGTGATTGGCGACATCCGAGAAGGTTAATTATTGCAAAAAAGTGAATCAGAAGATCCACTGAATGCTGCATGGGCAGACTCGCCAGATGCTCATGTACAAAACGGAATAATTGGACATGAAGGTTGAGTTGCAGGATGAGCGGCACACCTCTCAAACCTGCCCTGCCTGTGGTAAGCGGCACAAACCGAAAAACTGCCTCTACAAATGTAGTTGTGGCTTTCGGCTCAACTGTGATGCGGTCGGATCAGCCAATATTCATCGAGAGTATCTGGGGGGGGCATGGACATCCCCGTAGTTGGCGTGATAGCTGCGCCTACTGGAGTCAGGTTTTATCCTCATTTTCAGTGTAGTTCTGTCCGCTCGTTAGAGCCGGACAGTTCAAGACTCCCCAGCCCTAAAGGGCTGTATGTGATTAGCGTCTCTCGCGTGCCCCTGCGGCGCAGGGGCACGCGAGAGATGCAATAAAAGGTTTTCGGATTCCTGCCTGGGCGATGCCCAGGCAGGAATCCGAAAACGCTAAACAGATACAAAGGGCTGGGGAGTCGCAGTCAAATAATGGTAGGATTATATTGGATAGTATTCTAGGTAAGGGGCTATGTTTATCAATTACCCTTGCAAAACAATCTTGTGCTTTTTTCCTATCTATTCTCTGCAGTAATGCCTGAGAAAACACTTGCAACGACTACCTCAGAGTATTTGCCTGCAATATCGAAGCAGATTGACTCCCCGTTCATTCTTGTGGCTGAAGACAACATTGAAAGTCAGGAGAACCTGGTGGAATATCTAGAATCAAAAGGATATCGAGTAATTACCGCGAATAATGGTCGAGAAGCAGTTGAACAGGCGCAATGCTATCTGCCCAAAATCATTTTAATGGACGTTCAGATGCCAGGAATGGATGGTCTAGAAGCAATTCGCTTGATTCGAGCAAACACAATAACCGCAAGTGTACATATCATTGCATTGACTGCTCTGGCAATGATAGGCGATCGTGATCGGTGTCTAGCTGCTGGAGCAGATATATATATTACCAAGCCAATGCAACTCAAGCAACTCCTGGGATTGATTCAAGGGATCTTTAATCGATCAACGGATTGAGTGAATCATCATTCCGTGAATCCACTGAGGCGATAGATTGCGTATTTATCCCACTGTACAAAGCAACTGTAGTCAGGCACCATGAGTCTACTGTAAGATAGTAGTTTCTAGTGAGCTTGAGATCCAGAAAGCAAATGCGAACGTAACCTCCTGTAGGTATACAGAGCTATCTCATTCTCAAATTTGAGAATGAATGAGTCCTGATATAGGATGAGCAGGGTAGCTCATCAATGCATACAAATTGTGATAGGTACGGACTACCGTCCTTTGCCCATCCTACAGTTCAACTCTAGGTAAATTCATACCCCCAAATCGAGAATGAAGTGACCCTGTTTAGGCATATCTGTTGCAAATATGTTTTTGTAGTCCTCTTTTGGGTCTAAGCCTGGGTTTTGCAGGATAGAGAGTAGCAGTATAAAGTAATACTCTAATCCTTCACAGTTTGAAAGAATGATGGAACCAGATTTTGATATTCATTGCGACTTTGCATCAGATGATGTTCAGATAATAATGATTTATCTTGCATATACTGAAATGAGAAGGACTGGTTATCGATACGGTGCTTTCCTGGAATCTGCATCCAATGCAGCTAAAGTGGCTATTTATATTACTTATCTTGAGAGTGAGATGAGTTTTCGAGGGCTTTCGCATCTCTTTCATATTGAATCTAATCGTGTAAGGTCAATTCTTGAAGAGAGTAAACAACTACTTGAAGAAATGAGATGTTCTCGTGAAGGTGCAAGTTTTGATCCCTATCATCTCATACAACTCCCTTATCTGTGGTTAGAACGTTATCCCATCTCATCTAATCAACTTATTTTTTCTGAGTTGAGTATAAATGAGCAGCAGCAAAAAAGATTGATGAAGCGGCTTCCTCATGGCAAGCTCAGGGCAAAAGTAGTCAGTGAAGTTCAGCTATACGAAATGCTTCATGACTTACAAAATCGTGTGAATCAAGAGCAAATCTCAAGAAGCTCTACAGCTTTAAGTGAAGCTTTCACACAGCACCTTCTGTACTGCTTACTTCACTCTGGCACTATCATTCGTTTAGGTTCAGTGGATGGAGTTCGCTATTATGCTCTCACCCGTTCCTGCTACTCCCCCTTTGGGGAACGAGAGCGATCAACATCAATGCTTCGTGATACAAGAAATTTCATCACGCTGATGAAACACTGGATCACACGCGAGAACAATGCTATGAGAATTGTAGAAGAGTTATGTATATCTCCAGAACGCGTTTCCGATGCGCAATCTGAACTAGATATTCTTATAAGAAATTGGGCCGACAAGTATCATGAGGATGGGCAGTTAGCTATTACTCTGACTGCTGTTGTTGGCTCTCTGCAAAGCAATACTGACTGAGGATTTTTATAGTAGGTTCCCGAAGGAGAGAGATTGAGAGGGGATGCGATGACCCTAGCTTCAGGTATGGGTGCGATCCGTTTGTTCGAAGCAAGTAACAATACTCAGGGATAAGTGGTTTAGATAAAAGCCTTACTCCGTGTTCTTACCGCCATTCTCCCATGCAATAACGTGGTTCTCACTGTTGATTTTGCAGTAGTGATTAATTAAGCTTCAATGCAGTATTTCTATTTGCTCTGTGAGAGGGGTGCGGGCAGTACCCATAAATCCCCTTCTCACAAGTGATTTAGAGTCGCCATAGGGCAGTTGCATACATATAGCATCATGCCCTCAAAAAGAGTTGTGACCTTAGCATGAAGCCTTCGCAGAGTTTGGAGCAGTTTTTTGTTGGTAACCCACTGATAGTCTCTCCAGAGATGACTCTAGGTGATGTTGTCGCGCTAATGGAGCACGCAAGA
>JBIKWV010000047.1:0-11789 GCA_044356135.1 Elainellaceae cyanobacterium | reverse complement strand
TTTATATTTAACTCATTTTTTGACACACCCGCGCGGCGCGCGCCTCTCTCACAAAATCTGTATTTCACTCGAGCGAGAACCGCTATATATCAGCGCGAAGCACTGTATTCAATTCAACTTCATACAAAGTTGGTATGAGATACAGGGAAAATAGAGGATGAATCGGGTGCATCTCAGTTTTGTGAGTGGCGCGGGAGAAGCCCGCACCACTCGCAAAACTGAGTTTCATCCGGGAGCATCCCACTGTTGCAAATTTCCAAAACCGGTTTTGGAAATTTGCAACAGCGGGATTCATCCATTAGTACTGCCTTTTTCTACTCGTCGTCGTGGGCAAAGCGGTTATACAGGAAGTCGAGGGCGTAGTTCCGCAGGTTATAGAATTCGGGATCTTCCATGATCCGGGCGCGATCGCGCGGACGGGGGAAGGGAATCTCCAGAATCTCACCAATATTTGCAGCAGGACCGTTGGTCATCATCACCAGGCGATCGGCCAGGAACAGCGCTTCGTCGATGTCGTGGGTGATCATCAGCACGGTACACTTGTGCTCGTTCCAGATCTTCAGCAGCTCTTCCTGGAGTTCTTCCTTGGTGATCGCGTCCAACGCGCCAAAGGGTTCGTCCAGAATCAGCACTTCGGGCCGGATGGCCAGGGCACGGGCGATCGCCACCCGCTGCTTCATTCCCCCCGACAGTTGGGGCGGCTTTTTATCGGCTGCTTCCGTCAGACCCACCATGGCCAGGTGTTCCTTGACGATGGCGGCTTTCTCAGACTGAGGCTTATCGGGGTGAACCGAATCCACCGCCAGATAAATGTTTTCGTAGGCGGTCAACCAGGGCAGCAGGGCATATCCCTGGAACACCACCATCCGATCGGGGCCGGGACTGGTCACGGGTTTCCCATTCACAGACACAGTGCCTGTGCTGGGCTTTGAAAAACCCGACACCATGTTCAGCAGGGTCGTTTTTCCACAACCAGAGTGACCAATCACACAGATAAATTCGCCTTCGTTGACCGAGAGGCTAACGTTTTCGAGAACGACGTATTCACCTTTTGGGGTGGGATACACCTTCGAGACGTTATCGACCACAAGGAGAGGTTGATTCGTGGCAGGGGTCAAGACTGAAGCGGCTTGAGTGGATGTATTCAGCGTTTGCATCATTAAACCTTAAGTGCAACAGAAGGACAAAAAGATCAAAGGATTCGCACGACAGCGGGCAGATTTGCGCAAGCAGCCGAACCAGTAATGGTTCAGCTACTCGTCCTAGCTGGCTTTTGCCACTGGAGTGTCCAGAACAATCTCTGCCATGTAAACGTCGTGCTTGATCTTCAGGTTGTTCAGGTATTCGATCGGGTCATCGGCATTGAAGCTGACCCCATCAAACAACTGAATCGAGCCGCGACTGTAGGCAATGTCGGTCAGACCCATTTCACGGGCAGCCGTGCTGAATACGTTGACTTTGCAAACGCGCTCCAGAATTTCGACCCAGTTGCGCGGGAAGGGCGTTTCACCCCAGCGCGCCATCTGCGTCATCATCCACAGGTGCTCCGTTCGGCTGGGACGGTTCACGCCCTTACCGAAGAACTGGTGGTGGGCATATTCCCGCATCGGGTGATCCAGATTGCAGGCCGCCTGGTCGGGCATCCCCAGGTGAATGTAGGAGATATCGCTGGCCAGGTACTCACGGCGGGACAGCAGTTCACGAATTTCTTCGTGATTCGTTGTATCAGCGCAGTACTGGCAGGCTTCCAGAATCGCTTTGACCAGGGCGATGTGGGTGTTGGGATAGGTCAGTGCCCAATCTTCACGCACACCCAGCACTTTGCCGGGGTGACCGTTCCAGATTTCCAGGTCGGTGGCAATAGTGAAACCATGTCCATCCATCGCTGCCCGCAGGTTCCAGGGTTCACCGACGCAATAGCCATCAATGTTGCCCGCCTGTAGGTTAGACACCATCTGAGCGGGAGGAATTGTGTCCAGCTTCACGTCCCTGTCGGGGTCAATGCCGCCAGCCGCCAGCCAGTAGCGCAGCAGCAGGTTGTGCATGGAGGCGGGGTGAACCACACCCAGCGTGTGGGTGACCTCGGTGGATTCCAGCAGCATCCGCTTCAGCTCAGTCAGACTGTGGACGCCCTGCTCATAGAACCGCTTCGCCAGAGTAATCGCGTTACCGTTGCGAGTAATAGTGAGGGAGCTGACCACGGGCAGGGGCTTGTTCTCGCCACCACCAACGGTCATCCACAGGGGCATCCCAGCGGGCATCTGGGCCGCATCCAGATAGGTGCCCGCCAGACCATCACGAATCCCGCGCCAGTTGGACTCGCGCACCAGGTTCACCTCGTCCAGACCGTGCCTGGTAAAGAAGCCTTTCTCCTTAGCAACCACCAGCGGGGCGCAGGCAGTCAGCGGTACGAAGCCAATTTCCAGGTTGACTTTTTCCAGACCGTGACGAGCCACTGCGGACTTCTTGCGGGCACGCAGTTGTTTGATCCGCTTCTGCTGGTTCAGGAAGTAGATGATTTCGCTGCGGTAGCTGTAGTAGTGGGGATGGTTGACCACTTCCATCCGCTTGCGGGGACGGGGAATATCCACTTCCAGAATTTGACCAATGTTCGACGCAGGGCCGTTGGTCAACATGACAATGCGATCGCTCAGCAGCAGCGCCTCATCCACGTCGTGCGTCACCATCACGGCGGTCACGTTGTGCTCCTCGCAGATTTGCATCAGCTTTTCTTGCAGATTTCCACGGGTCAGGGCATCCAGCGCACCGAAGGGTTCATCCAGCAGCAGCACTTTGGGGCGAATGGCCAGGGCACGGGCGATCGACACTCGCTGTCTCATCCCTCCGGACAGTTGTCCAGGGGGCTTGTCTGCAGCATGGGCCAGACCCACCAGTTGGATATGCTCTTCCACCACAGCGCTACGCTCTGCTTTGGACAGATCCTTCAACACCTCATCCACTGCCAGAGCGATATTCTGACGAACGGTCAGCCAGGGCATCAAAGAGTAGTTCTGGAACACCACCATCCGATCGGGGCCGGGACGCATAATTTTTTCCCCTTCCAGCAGGGCCACCCCTTCCGTCGGCAGATCCAGTCCCGCCATCATGTTCAGCAGCGTGGATTTACCACAACCAGAGTGTCCGATCAGCGAGACAAACTCACCCTGCTTGATTTGCAGGTCGATCCCCTTGAGGGCGATATATTCGTTTCCACCCGGTAGCGAAAACGTTTTTCCTAATTGATCAACTTCAACAAGATTGGTCGTAGACATGATTGCTCTTCACTTTTATCAGGTACACCGATACGGTCGGTCGTCGCCGCAAAAATGCAAATCTCAGGTAATTCGCGTGATGATTGACTGAACAAGCAAATGGACAAGTTTAATAAAGGTTCGCGCGATGAATGTGCTGATACAAATAGAGGATCCTTAACGCTGCTCTTCAGGGACAACCTTAGTTGCGATCCACGCGATAAAGCGATCCAGCACCAGACCCACGGCACCGATATAGAGCAGAGCAACGATAATACCTGTGATGTTGTTGTTGTTATATTCATCCCAGATGAAGAAGCCAATACCTGGAACACCCGACATCACAATTTCTGCTGCAATGATTGCTAACCACGCCAGACCAATTCCAATACGCAGACCGGTAAAGATATAGGGAACCGTTGCAGGAATCAGTACTTTGAAGAAGTACTTCTGCCTGGAGAGGCGCAGCACTTTTGCCACGTTGTTGTAGTCCGTAGGAATTTGCTTTACCCCAACTGCTGTATTGATCAGGATGGGCCAAATCGCAGTAACGAAGATCACAAACAGCGCAGCAGGCTCATTCTTTTGTAGTGCGGCCAGTGAGATCGGCACCCAGGCCAGCGGAGGAACAACGCGCAGGAACTGGAAAATTGGATCCAGTGCTCGATACATCAGGTCGTTTACACCCACCAGAATGCCAGCCGCAATGCCGACGATCGCTGCCAAAGAGTAGCCGATCGCAACGCGCTTGAGACTGGACATCACTAGCCAGAACAACCCAATGTTGGCATCGCCCTTTCCTTGAATCACTGCCTCGTAAACAGTTCCCCAGTAGTTCTCTGCACCCCCGACATGGAAAGGATTAATTAGCGGAGGACCACTTTCTGAATTGACAGCATCCTGAAAAACCTGCTGTGGGCCGGGAAAAGTCTCGGTCGAGAACAATTGCCAGATGATACAGAAGATTAGAACGGCAACAACTGGGGGAAGCACATATCGAAGAAATACCTTTAGCACCGGATTTGGTTTGGCAGCGCTACGGCTGGATGCAACACTTGCAGTCATGCTTTAACCCCTCCTTCTGGGTTCAGAAAAATAAAAAGGTGAACGATGGACGAAACCACTGGCCTACTCAGAAAGCCATGCGATGCAAAGCCCGCGTCAGTTTGATACCTGGCGCATTGACCCGCATCGCATCGCGTGTAGGGCCTTGAATATTCATTGCCTGGACGGCAGATGAAAGCTTAAACGCTGACCTTCTTGACCTTGAGGCTCTTCAGGTACTCGGTCGGGTTCGCGGGGTCAAACTTGACGCCATCGAAGAAGGTTTCAACACCGCGAGAGGTATCAGTGGGGATATCTGCTGCAGCCACACCCAGAGATTTGGCGGCTTCCTTCCACAGATCTTCGCGGTTCACACGCTCTACGATCGCCTTTGTATCGGTTTCAGCCGGCAGCATCCCCCATCGAATGTTCTCCGTGAGGAACCACAGGTCGTGGCTCTTGTAGGGATAGGAAACGCTGCCCACGCTGTCTTTCCAGTACAGAGGACCGAGCTTGATATCATTTACTGCTGCTTTGCCATCGCCCAGTTCGTATCTCCCTTCAAGTGGGGGCATCAGGATGTCCTGAGCAACGTTGAAGAACTGACGACCAGACAGCAGCTTCGCCATTTCAGTCCGATTGGCTGGATCATCGCACCACTGCTGCGCTTCCATGACGGCCATTAGAATTGCTTTCGCCGCATTCGGATGCTTGTCTACCCAGTCGGCTCGCATCGCCAGGTATTCTTCAGGGTGACCGGGCCATATCTGAGCGGTGAGGGCAGCCATGAAGCCAATTTTGTCAGCCAGAATTCGGAAAGGCCACGGGTCACCCGTGCTGAAACCGTCCATTGTCCCCACTTTCATGTTGGCAACCGTCTGCGCTGCAGGAACTGCAATCAGCTTGATGTCCTCATCGGGGTTGATGCCGCCAGAACCCAGCCAGTAGCGGATCCACAGCTCCTGGTTTGCCTGGGGAAAAGTGTAGGCTGCGGTAAAAGGATTACCCTGGGCTTTCAACTGTTTGATGAACGCGGCTGCCCCCTCAGGATTGAGACCAAACCCCTTGCCCAGCAGTTCAGTCCCGTCAGCGCGTTTGTTGGCGATCGCAATCCCGTTCCCCTGAGTGGAGGTTTGCAGCATCACGTACATTGGGATCTTGACGTTGCCCTTGGTGATCAGACCTTCGCTGATCAGGTGAGGCATGGGCATCTGCCACTGACCACCGTCAATACCGCCGCCAGCGGAGCCGATTTCAACGTTGTCCCGTGCTGCGCCCCAGGCAGACTGTTTAATTACCTGAGCATTCTTCAGACCGTGTTTCTCGAAGAAACCCTTCTGTTTTGCAATGACCAGGGGAGCCGACTCAAAAATGGGGATATAACCCAGACGAACCGTATCGGTTTCCAGTGCGCCACCGCCAGCAGCGGCTGGAGAGGCAGCACCACCCGCAGCGGGGCTGCTTTCAGCAGCAGGGCTGGCGGGAGTGGAGGGAGCAGACGAACAACCTTTGAGTGCCGCAGCGCCAATGGCCGATGCACCAGCAGTCAACAAAAACCGACGACGTGTACTGAAGAACTTAGCCATAAAACCTCCTAACAATCAGACCTACGACGTGTAGGAACCGCAATGAACTTCAATGGCCGACAAAACCGCTCTGTTACAGCCTTTTTCGTCCTGGTGAGGTACGGGGTGCAGGGGTGGAACCCATGCGTGGGGGCATCGTCCCCACACCCCGTACCTCACCAACATGAAAAACGCTGTATCTAAAAACCTCCAGCCGACAGAATCATAGAATTCCTTAGACTCAGAGGTTTTCGTTGTAACTTCGCCAACCTTATAGATAGGGTCGTGAATCAGTAATTTGTCTGATTTACTCAGTAAGTCTACATGTTTTATCAGGCGGAGCAATTAGCAAATTAAATAAATCTTAAATGGTGATGATAAGTAACTTTTGAATAGTCCCTTCTCTAAAGGCCAAAAACCTCCATTCTTCTGTAGGCTTCTATTTCAACTATCAAGTTTATCTATTCTTCCATGACGGGAAGATCACCTCAAATCTCCGCTCTTCATAGTCGTGAAACACTGCTCCTGGTGGAAGCTTGGCAGCATACCCCCTGTTGATCCCTATCTCTACCATTGAAAAGTCAGGGGTAACCAAACAGAGTTTGGGCGTTCACGAATTTTAGTTATCAAATCACATTGAAAATTGGATATTACTGAAGGAGTTTTGAAGATCGAAGCTGGCTTAACTGGAAAGATAAGTAACCGAATAGAGACCAAATTTAGAAGTTAAATCAGTGTCGTTTTATTGGTTGATCATTGATTTTTCCTATGCTGGCCCAGGCTGTCGCACTTTCTGGCCTTAACCGAAAATCGCTGAACCAGGGTGGGGGGATTTGAGCTAGGCTCTAGGAACGAGAAACGCCCCACCAATCGACAATTTCGCTGCTATGCCCGACCAAAAATCATCTTCTGAGCCGTCTTCCTCGCGCAGGTCACCCTACCGATGGATCGTGCTGCTGATCGGTGGATTGGTGGTAGCAGATGGGGTGACATTTTTCATGGCAGAGCACCTCTGGTTTGCGGAACTGGGCTTTGAATCAGTCTTTTGGACACGAAGGTCAATCCAGGGGGCAGTGGGGCTGCTGGTATCTGGCGTGAGTCTGGTGGTTCTCTGGGCCAATCTGGCGGCCGCCCATCGCCTGGTGAGACGGACATCGGGAAATCATCAATCTCCTGTCTTTGGTCAGATGGGGATGGCCCCGCTACTGGTGCTGACAGGATGCCTGAGCCTGTTGATTGGGGCGATCGCCCTCTATTACAGTCAGGTTGCGATTGCCCACTGGCGACCCAATCTCACCCTGTTTGGTTCAGTGAATCCCGTACCGATGAAGTTTCGCCTACAGACCTTCAGCCTGCTGGGCCAACAGGTCATTGCGGCTCCAGTTTGGGGGCTGGGGGTGTTGGGACTGGCGGGGATGGTGCTGGTTCTGCCGCAGATCACGTTGTGGGCGATCGCCCTATTGGTCAGCATTGGTTGTGGTCTGGTGCTGTCAGAACAGTGGGCCAGATTCCTGCAGGCAATCTTTGCCGTCCCGTTTGAGCAGCGTGACCCGTTGTTCGGCATGGATATCGGCTTCTTTATATTTCGGTTGCCCTTCTGGGAACTCATCATTTTCTGGCTGTTGGGGCTGGCGGCACTGGCATGGGCATCGGTTGCCCTGGTGTATCTGGTAGGTCAAAGCAACCTCAGCGATGGCAAGTTTCCCGGTTTTTCGGGCACTCAACTGCGACATCTGTATGGATTGAGTGCGGTTCTGCTGGCCACTGGGGCACTGAGCTTCTGGCTGGATCGATATGCTCTGGCGTACTCCACCCTGGGGGCAAACTTTGGTGCAGGCTACACTGACGTTACCGTGAGGCTGAATGCCTATACGCTGTTGAGTGTGCTGGCGCTGTTACTGGCGGCACTACTGGCGGCACGAGCGTTATTCTGGCGGCATACAGGTCGAGTCGAACGAGAAACCGTCCCTGCTCGTCGGGGGGATTTGCTACCGTTGCGCCCTCCGGCTCGTTCCCGGCGGATCGATCGGTTCCCGCAGCGGATGGTGGTGGTTCTGCTGGCCTATGGAGGGTTGGTGACACTGGCAACGCTCGTGGCTCCTTTTCTGGTGCAGGCATTTGTCGTACAGCCCAATGAACTGGAGCTGGAAACGCCCTTCCTTCAGCGCAGCATTGCCCAGACCCGCACGGCTTTTGACCTCGACAAACTTCAGGTCGATACGTTTAACCCCCAGGCCAACCTGACGCTGGAAGACCTCCGGCGCAACGAACAGACCCTGAGCAGCATTCGTCTCTGGGCTACCCAGCCGCTGCTGGATACAAACCGTCAGCTCCAGCGCATTCGTCCTTATTACGAATTTCCCGGTGCAGACATCGATCGCTACCTGCTGCCCGATGCCAGCGACAATCTGGTGTCACGCCAGGTGTTGATCGCAGCCCGTGAGCTGGATTACGACTCGGTTCCTGCTGAAGCCCAAACCTGGATCAACAAGCATCTGATCTATACGCACGGTTATGGTTTTACCCTCAGTCCGGTGAACGTAGCAGCGGAAGGGGGACTCCCCGACTATTTCGTGCAGGGGATTGAACAGTCCATTAGTGACCCGCGCCTGAAGGGGGTGATTCCCACCGAAAATCCACGGATTTACTACGGTGAGGTGACAGACAACCATGTGATGACCCAGACCCGAGTTCAGGAACTGGATTTTCCAAGCGGCAGTGAGAATGTTTACAACACCTACGATGGGCGGGGCGGCATTGCGATTGGTGCCTACTGGCGACGGCTGCTGTTTGCCAAGCACCTGCGCGACTGGCGAATGTTGTTCAGCGAAGACCTGACGCCCCAGACTCGCCTGCTGTTTCGTCGCCGTATCGATAGTCGGGTGAGGGCGATCGCTCCCTTTCTCCGCTACGACAGTGACCCTTACCTGGTGGTGGCAGATACCCGTGATGGCTCCTCGACCGCTACCCCCAGCTACCTGTACTGGATCATGGATGCCTATACGACGAGCGATCGCTATCCCTACTCCGATCCGGGTGGCAATGATTTCAATTACATTCGCAACTCTGTCAAAGTCGTGGTCGATGCCTACAATGGCAGCGTCGCTTTTTATATCGCTGATCCCGAAGACCCCATTATTCAAACCTGGAGCCGCATTTTCCCAGGGATGTTTCGCCCTCTTGATCAGATGCCTGTGGCGCTAAAAAGCCACCTGCGCTATCCCCAGGACTTCTATCAGGTGCAGGTGAACCAGCTTATGGTCTACCATATGACCGATTCACGGGTGTTTTATAACCGGGAAGACCAGTGGCGATCGCCCAACGAGATCTACGGCAGTCAGACCCAGGTGGTTCGCCCCTACTATCTGATCATGAAGCTCCCCACTGGAACCAGTGAGGAATTTATTCTGTTCAACCCCTTTACGCCGGAACAACGCACCAACCTGATCGCCTGGATGGCTGCTCTTTCCGATGGCGACGATTACGGTAAAGTCCTGCTCTACCGTTTTCCGAAGCAGGAACTGGTGTTTGGCCCGGAGCAGTTGGAGGCCCGAATCAACCAGGATCCAGTCATTTCGCAGCAGATTTCTCTGTGGAACCGACAGGGATCACGGGCAATCCAGGGGAATTTGCTGGTCATTCCCATTGAAAACGCGCTGCTGTACGTGGAGCCGCTCTACCTGGAGGCCGAGCAGAATCGACTGCCCACCCTGGCTCGCGTCATTGTCGTCTACCAGAACCGGATCGTCATGGCTGAAACCCTACAACAGGGACTGGAGGCGATTTTTAGACCAGATGGTAGCGAAACTCCAATTATTCGGCCCCTGGAAGAACCCACGAGTGACGCACCGCCCCGTTAGGAGACTTCTACAAAAGAGGTTCCTGGTGTGTGTGTGTTTCCCCCGCGCAGCGGGGGAAACACACACACCAGGTAGATTCATTGTTGGAAATCTCCTTAACAGTTCTCCGCATCGGACTGGCGGTGTCGTCCATAGTTGAGCCATGATAGTCGCAGCATTTTCTCCTGAGGGTTCTATGTCCTACGCCAACGTTTGGGTCAGGTTGCTCGCGCTGATCGTCGATGTCATCGTGCTCTACATCCCTAATTCGATCATGAATGCGATTGTGATCACCGTGATGGGGGTTGGGCCTGCTCTTGCCCAACTGGAAACCATGAGCGCCAATAGCGACGGCAGTGGCGAAGCCGAAATGGCTCAAGTAATGGAAGCGATGAGCGTTCTCCTGCCCGCCTTCTTCGTCATTATCGTGCTGAGCATCCTCCTCAGTTGGCTGTACAACGCTCTAATGGAAAGCTCCGCTACCCAGGCGACGTTGGGCAAAATGGCGTTGGGCATCCATGTAACAGATACGAACGGCAAGCGTATCTCGTTTCTGAGGGCGACGGGAAGATACTTTGCCAAGAGTTTTCTTTCCTCAATCCTGCTGATTGGATACATCATTGCCTTTTTTACAAATCGCAAACAGGCGCTCCACGACCTGATGGCGGGAACCCTGGTTGTGAAGGAAAAGAAAGTCCAGTCGGTGGATTCATCTTTTTGACCTGAAATGCTGATCCGATTGGGTAGATTTCAGCTCCACGGTTCTACTCAATACAGATTTGGGGTATCATAGTTCTTCTAGGGTTTGCCGCGGTTCAAAGGCTCAACTCTTGGAATTCTTCTTAGAATATTAAGGAGAAGGAAGTAGAGAGTAGAATGCAACGGGGATTCATCACCCCCAGGGTCATCTGGCCCTCGCCATCGTGTGCTGCAAGGAGAACCATCACCACTTACGGAGAAAGCGTTAGGAAACGATTAGCATGGTCAATCAGGAAAAAACAGACATTGGGTTTACTCACGAAGATTTCGCTGCCCTCCTCGATCAGTATGACTACCACTTCAGCCCCGGGGATACGGTGGCTGGAACAGTGTTTAGCCTTGAACCCAGAGGTGCATTGATTGACATTGGTGCTAAAACCGCCGCTTACATTCCTATCCAGGAGATGTCGATTAACCGCATCGATGCTCCTGAAGAGGTTCTTCAGTCCAATGAAACCCGTGAGTTCTACATTCTGACGGATGAGAACGAAGAGGGGCAGCTCACCCTTTCGATTCGTCGAATCGAGTACATGCGTGCATGGGAGCGGGTGCGCCAGCTCCAGGCTGAAGATGCCACCGTGCGCTCTGCTGTGTTCGCCACCAACCGGGGGGGTGCCCTGGTGCGGATTGAGGGTCTGCGAGGCTTTATTCCCGGTTCTCACATCAGCACCCGTAAGCCCAAAGAGGATCTGGTGGGCGAAGAACTGCCCCTGAAGTTTCTGGAAGTAGACGAAGACCGCAACCGTCTGGTATTAAGCCACCGTCGAGCACTGGTCGAGCGCAAGATGAACCGTCTGGAGCTGTACGAGGTGGTTACCGGAACGGTGCGCGGCCTCAAGCCCTACGGTGCCTTCATCGATATCGGCGGTGTCAGTGGTCTGCTGCACATTTCCGAGATCTCCCACGATCACATCGACACGCCCCACAGCGTGTTCAACGTCAACGACGAAGTGAAAGTGATGATCATCGACCTGGATGCCGAGCGGGGACGAATCTCGCTCTCTACCAAGCAGCTTGAGCCAGAACCAGGTGATATGGTGAAGAATCCTCAGGTGGTCTACGACAAAGCGGAGGAAATGGCAGCTAAGTACCGCGAGAAGATGACTCAAGGTAAGCAGAGTGCCGCCGAACCTGCAGTAGAGACGGGCTATGTCGAAGAAGAAATGGTGCTGGCCGTCGAGTAGGATAATCAACTGATTGAAGCAAGGGGCTTACGCCCCTTGCTTTGTTTTGGGATAAATTTTCCAGATTCTGAGGTTTCGCATCCAGGAGAAGGCTGGAGCCAAGGTAAGGGGTTTGCCATAAAATAAAATCCCAGTAAAACCCCAGTT
>JBIKWV010000777.1:0-3360 GCA_044356135.1 Elainellaceae cyanobacterium | reverse complement strand
TATGGGCACCGTCTACGTCCGCGTCAGTCATGATGATGATGCGGTGGTAGCGCAACTGAGAGGCGTCGAACTCTTCCCCCTTGATACCCAGCCCCAGGGCGGTGATTAGCGCCTGGATCTCGGTGTTCTTGTAGATCTTCGAGTCGTCGGTTTTCTCAATGTTGAGGATTTTGCCTCGCAGCGGCAGGATGGCCTGGAACTGGCGATCGCGCCCCTGTTTGGCGGAACCGCCTGCGGAGTCCCCTTCCACAATATAGATCTCGGATTCTGAGGGGTCACGGGAGCTACAGTCGGCCAGCTTACCAGGGAGGGTAGAGGATTCCAGCACCGACTTGCGGCGCACCAGTTCCCGTGCGCGACGGGCCGCCTCAGCAGCGTTGAACGCCTGGATCGCTTTCTCCAGAATCGAGTCGGCCACACCGGGACGGAACTCCAGATACTCCGTCAGGGTTTCGCCCACCAGAGAATCCACAATCCCGCGAACTTCGGTGTTGCCCAGTTTGGTTTTGGTCTGGCCTTCAAATTCGGGGTCGGGGACTTTGACGGAGATGACGCCAGTCAGACCCTCACGAATGTTCTCCCCCGCCAGGTTGGAATCATTCTCTTTGAGCTTGTTACGCTTGCGGGCGATCGCATTCATCGTCCGGGTCAGTACTGCCTTCAGACCTTCCAGGTGCGTCCCACCGTCGATCGTGCGGATGTTGTTAGCGAAGCCCAGCAGGTTATCGGTATAGGCATCGGAACACCACTGGAGGGCCACCTCGATCTGCACGTTGTTGCGTTCGCCGTTGACGTAGACAACTTCTTCGTGAATCGCCTGCTTGTCGTGGTTCATGTAGCTGACGTATTCCCGAATGCCGCCCGCGTAGTGGTAAGACTCGATGCGGGGCTGACCGTCTTTTTGTAGCTCCAGACGGTTGTCGGTGAAGGTGATTTCGACGCCTGCATTCAGGTAGGCCAGCTCGCGCAGACGGCTTGCCACGGTGTTGTAGTCAAATTCAATGCCAGTTGTGAAGATGGTGATGTCGGGTTTGAAGCTGACGGAAGTACCAGTATGAGTCTCTTTCGTCGGTGTAATCTCCATATCACCCACGGTTTGTCCGCGCTCAAACCGCATTTTATGAGACTTCTTGTCGCGTAGCACGGTCACTTCGACCCATTCTGACAGCGCGTTCACCACGGAGATACCCACCCCGTGCAGACCACCCGATACCTTGTAGCCGCCACCACCAAACTTGCCGCCCGCGTGCAGGATGGTGAGTACGGTTTCCAAAGCCGACTTGCCCGTGCGGGGGTGAATATCTGTAGGAATGCCTCGCCCGTCGTCTGTTACCGTCACGGAGCCGTCGGCATTGAGCGTGACCAGGATCGCTTTGCAATAGCCTGCCAGAGCCTCATCGACGGAGTTATCCACAACCTCGTAAACCAGGTGATGCAACCCTCTTGGCCCTGTACTGCCGATGTACATCCCCGGACGTTTGCGAACCGCCTCCAAGCCCTCCAGGACTTGAATCTGATCGGCACCATAGTTTGTCGTCATGAATCGATCGCTCCAATAACTGGTCTAAACCCTTGTGACCCCAAGAAAGCCAAAACCATCCAAAATTATAGCACAAAAGCCTTATAAGCTGTTTTTGAAGGGTCTGGGAGGAGATTTGGGCGAGGGGTGCAATTCTCTTGTTTTCAACAGCGGAAGATTGCCCTGAACAATGCTGGTCTTCCACCCGTCTAACGACTGACACGCTTATAATAAAGCCCTGTGTCCCCCGCTGCACGGTGGTTTGATTGATAGCTATCACCGTCCTGGTGGGAGAAGGGGGAACCACCCCCTGACCCCCTCAAGGGGGAACCACCCCCTGACCCCCTCAAGGGGGAACCACCCCCTGACCCCTTTCCGAACAATTCTGGCTGCAGTTACATCTGATTCGATCTTGAATAATACACCTGTACTGAAATCTGATACTCCTATTTTAATCGTGATTTGTGGCCCAACAGCAACCGGAAAATCAGGGCTGGCGATCGCCCTGGCGCAGCGGCTGAACGGCGTTGTTCTCGGTGCCGACTCTCGTCAGGTGTACCGGGAGTTCGACATCGGCACCGCCAAGCCCTCCAGCTCCGAACAGGCCCAGGTGCCGCACTCTCTCATTGACATCTGTGAACCGACGGAAACGCTGACGCTGGGCGGCTACCAGCAGCAGGCGCAGGCGTTGCTGGCCCCCCTGATGCAGCCTGGTTCCATGCGGCAACCCTTCCTGGTGGGTGGAACGGGACTGTACATTCGCTCGGTGGTCAGGGGGATGAAAATTCCCAGGGTTGCGCCTCAGATGGAATTGCGATCGCAGTTCCAGCAGCTTGGTCAGACTCAGTGCTATGCCTTTCTGAAGCAGGTGGATGCAACGGCAGCCGCAAAAATTCATCCTAACGATGAAGTTCGTACCCTGCGTGCGCTGGAGGTTTACTACGTGACTGGAAAACCTATCTCAGTGCAGCAGGGGGAATCCCCTCCCCCTTACTCTATTTTACAAATTGGGTTAGATTGCCTGACGACACATACCCGCACAGATCCGCTAACTGAGCGCATCGCCAGACGCACCGGGCAGATGGTCGCTCAGGGATTCGTCGAAGAAGTACAAACCCTGTCCAATAAATATGGATTTGACCTGCCGCTGCTGAAGACGCTGGGCTATCAGGAGGTGCGGCAGTACCTGTTAGGTGAGATTGACCTGGAGGAAGCTATTCGGCTCACAGTGCTTCATACTCGCCAGTTTGCAAAGCGTCAGCGGACCTGGTTCCGGGCCGATCCAACCATTGAATGGTTTGATGCAGACCAGCCCGATCTGGTGGAGCGGGTATGGCAGCGGGTGACGCAGTTTTTGTCTGGTACAGCCCGGTCTACTGAACCAGTGGCAGAAGCACGGTGAAGGTCGTGACGCTGTTCTGACTTTCCACCAGGATGTCGCCGTTGATTCGTCTGGCCAGCCGTTTGCTGAGGGGAAGCCCCAGTCCTGTTCCCGTTTGTCGCCAGCGATCTTCCCGAATGACGCGGTAGAACGGTTCAAAGATCAGGGTGCATTCCTCATTTGACAAAGTCACACCGTAGCTGGTCACCGCAATTCTGAGCTGATTATTCTCGGTGCTGGCAGTCAGTACCACTTCCTGATTGGCAGGGCTGTGTTTGAAGGCGTTGCGTAACAATTCTTCGACGATTCGCTTGAGACTGGGAGCATGGCAGAGTAGCACTGGAATTTCGGGTGAAACCTCATAGTTGAGCCACTGTCGTTTCTGTGCCGCCTGCACCATAAAGGGGCTGACCACCTGGGGGATCCATTGCAGCAGGTTGATGGAATTGAGGGTGAGGGC
>JBIKWV010000778.1:0-3360 GCA_044356135.1 Elainellaceae cyanobacterium | reverse complement strand
CTTGAAACGCTGACGCAGTCAGCGTTTCAAGAAAAATCGGCGCTAAAATTAAGTTCGCCGCGAAACGCTCTCGCAGAGAGCGTTTCGCGGCGCTATAGGGGAAATAGTCAAAACTCCAGTTACTTACTGGACTTTTGACTAAATTGCACCGATTTCGCCTGAAACCCTGACGGAGTAAGGGTTTCAGGCGAAATCGGTGCTAAAATAAAATATGCCGCGAAACGCTCTCGCAGAGAGCGTTTCGCGGCATTGTAGAAAAAATAGTCAAAACTCCAGTACTTAAAATCTTCCTTCGGAATAGAGATTACTCAATTACAAAGCCAGGGCACTCCTATATCATTGAGGCCGACGACAGGCGTAATTAATCTTAAGATGGATTCGACAGTGTTGATTGCAGGTACACCTCGTGAAACTATTCGTATTCCATACGCCTGAGCTGACTCCCACAGACCGGGTGCCTGACTGCGCGATCGCCGTCGATGTTCTACGTGCCACCAGCACCATGGCCACTGCTCTGTCAGCGGGGGCCGAAGCCGTGCAGGTGTTCAGCGATCTCGATGAGCTGTTGAGCGTCAGCAGCCAGTGGGAGCCGGAGAAACGAATCCGGGCGGGCGAACGCGGGGGTGCCAAGGTGGAGGGGTTTGACTTCGGAAATTCACCGCTGGGTTGTACACCGGAGGTGGTCGGAGGACGGCGGCTGTTTATCAGCACCACCAACGGCACCCGCGCTCTGACCTGCGTCCGGTCTGCGCCCGCAGTTCTCGCTGCTGCATTGATCAATCGCAAAGCGGTTGTCAATTATCTACTCGAAAATCGTCCAGATACGATCTGGATTGTCTGCTCTGGCTGGGAGGGATCGTTTTCCCTCGAAGACACGGTCTGCGCTGGGGCGATCGCCCACAGTCTGATGACCAGCATGGGTGCGTCTCTGGAAGAGCTGGCCGGAAACGATGAAGTGTTGGGGGCGATCGCCCTCTACCAGCAGTGGAAAGATCGTCTGCACGATTTGTTGCAGCTTGCGACGCACGGTCAGCGTCTGCTGCGACTCCAGTGCTATGAGGATCTGGAATATTGCTCGAAGCTCGATATCCTGGACACCCTGCCAATTCAGCGGGAACCAGGGGTGCTGGTCAGACATCAAAGCCTGATCGCGGTGGCATCTTAGACTGGTAGTTCGCCCAAAAAACTGTGCCTGGTTAGTGTGGCGCGCGAAGCGCGCCACACTAACCAGGCACAGTTTTTTGGGTAGACGACTAGACCTCCGAGGTCTGTTTAACGATCGCCCTCTCTTCCTCAGACACCCCATACAACTCAAATACCCGATCGTCGATCGCCGCTTCCAAATGGCGGATCTCTGCGGTTGGGTCGTTTGCTTTGAGGGTGAGGATTTGATTGCAAAGGTGGAGGAGCGATCGCCGCTGGTCAGAATTAGCCTCGGCCCAAGGGATCATTTTGATCTCCGGTTTACCAATGCGCAGATACCCCCCTGAGAGGGAGAGCGATCGATAGAAGGTGCGGAACCACCAGGACATCAGGCAACTGTTGAGAATGGTCAGGAGAACCTTCAGGTCGTCGGGGTTGCCCAGAATCAGGGTGGTGGATTTGCCTGCGAGACAGGTTCCCTCGTCGTAAAAGCACTCCAGTCGTCTGCTCATGCCTGCGATCGCCAGCTTGGTTGCTGCCGCCTGTTGAAATCGCGTGGGGCTGAACGTCTGGAGGTCAGTATCGAGCACAACGGGAGCCTGATAGAAGGCGTTCAGGTAGCGGGTGGGACGGATTGCCCAGCGGGTGCAGTAGGGGTCGATTGTGCCCGTGTTGATCAGCTTCTTGTGGGGGCCATCGGTTCCATCAAATTCATGAATCAGTGGTTTGAGGGCATAGGCTTCGCTGACGGTGGCGGCTCCCAGAATACCGGGGAAACAAGTGTGCAGTGAGGGGTGGCGATCGCACTTCTCCAGAATCCCCAGTTCCATCCCCGACCCGAAATATCGGTCCCAGCAGGTATCCCGGTAGAACATCGGGGCTGGCACCTGGTTGGCCTGTCGCACCTGGGTGATGCTGCCCATGCTCGTCATCTCCACGTTGCTGTCGGGAGGGGCGTTTTGCAGAAAGAGTACGGTGGGATAGGCTCCTGCCCCACCGAACAGTTTCACCGTGGAGTAGTCCCGGATTTCCAGGATTTGGCAGTGGAGGAGGCGATCGCGCAGCGGTTTTGCGTAGGTGGCTCCGACTAGCTTGTTGGGCACCACATAGGCCAGCACACCACGAGGCTCAAGCAGATCCAGCCCCCGCTCGACAAATACCACCGACAGATCCCAGTTACCTTTTGCCGTGGTGAATGCTGCACTGTAGCAGCTACGGAGGTCGGGTGCCGTCCGCATCATTTCCTCAGAGTCTACGTGGGGCGGATTGGTTAGCAGCAGGTCGAAGGCTTCAACGTCGAATAAGTCATCTGGATGGGTGAGGAGACTGTCGGCGGTGGCCAGGTTGAGGCTGGGGAGAGGAACAAGGTGAAAGTCGGTGAGGAGGGTGAGCCAGCAGCGGAGGCGGGTGGTCTGGGTGGCGATCGCCTGTACATCCACACCGTACAGGTTGTTCTGTAGCAGATAAAAGCGGCGAGCGAAATCAGCGGAATAAGAGAAGACCTGGTGGAGGGTGGTGAGCGATCGGTCTCGCTGCGCTTTGTCCTCAATGTGCTGGATTTGCTCAATCTGGCACTGCTGCCAGAGAAGATTCTCCGGGTCGAGTTGCGCCAGTCTGGTGGTCAGTTGTTCCAGCACACCCAGCAGGAAGGCTCCGGCTCCGCAGGCGAGGTCACAGATTTTCAGTTGGGCGATTTGTCTGACCTGAGTGTGTGCAAGTCGGTCTTCAGCAGTCCGGCTTCCCCCAGAATTGGGGGGATGGGGGGGCGATTCAACCGACTGTGGCTGCAACCGATGGGTCAGCGCCTTCTGTACCACATCCTCCACCATCTCTGGTGGCGTGTAGAAAGAACCCGTTTGCTTACGGCTGGTACTGCGAGGAGCCGACTCACTTCCTCCGGAGTTGCCTGTGGTGCTATGGGTCATCAGTCGCTCTGGCAGCAACCCCAACAAATCGGGCGTGAGTGCAGTGGTGTTGGGATGGAGGCTGTAGCTGTAGCCATTGAGGACTGCGGTGAGCGATCGCTCCCAGAGTTGCTCCTTTTGAGGCGGAGAATATTGCTCCCATCCAGAAACCGACTGCAATACTGCCCTGCCTGCAAATCGCACAAACAGTGATTCTAGAAGTCGCTGTTGGGCCAGTCCTCGATACTCAAGCGGAACCGCCTTGTACCACAGCGATACTTCTCGCAAAAACTTCTGGAGTGGTGGGTTGGGC